>JAATEW010000009.1 GCA_015655535.1 Hyphomicrobiales bacterium
ACGAGAATAAGCGCCGTGGCGTTGAGTTCAAGCGCGCGGCGCATGATTTCCCGTGGGTAAACCGGCGTATGGTCAACCGTGCCGGTGCCCTGGACTTCGTCGGCGATGAGTTGATTTTTCTTGTCGAGGAAGAGAATGCGGAATTGTTCCCGGTCGTTGAAGGCCATTGCGGTCCGGCAATAATCCACGACGGCGCTGAAACTTCCCATCGAGGGGCGTTTTTCGATGGCCGATTTCGTCAGGCGCCGGGCTGCGGCCTCGACCAGCTTCAATTCGGTGATGCTGGCCTCGCCCAGATTCGGAATTTCGGCGAGCCGCTCGGGCCTTGCGGCGACCGCTTCGGCGAAAGACCCGAACCGGGCGATGAGGGCTTTGGCGATGGGCTTCACATCGCGCCGGGGCATCGCCCAAAACAGCACGAGTTCGAGCAATTCGTAATCGGCAAGCGCGTCGTCTCCGGCTTTGCGGAAACGCTCGCGCAATCTTTCGCGGTGGCCGAGATAATGCGGCGCGCCGTCATCTTCTGAAGGAGAGGACGGCGCCTTGCTCATACGGCCGGGGCGGTGCCGATATTATAAGGCGGGTGATGCAGGCCTTTGGGCGAGAGCGTGAAAATCTCATAGCCTGTTTCGGTGACGCCGACCGTATGTTCGAACTGCGCCGACATGGAACGGTCGCGGGTGACGGCGGTCCAGCCGTCGGCCAGGATCTTCACATGCGGGCGGCCGAGATTGATCATCGGCTCGATCGTGAAGAACATGCCCGGCTTCAAGGCGACGCCTTCGCCGCGCCGGCCATAATGGAGAATGTTGGGCTCGTCGTGAAACAGCCGGCCGAGCCCATGGCCGCAAAAATCCCGCACCACAGAGCAGCGCTCGCTTTCGGCATAATCCTGGATCGCCGCGCCAATGTCGCCCGTTGTCGCGCCGGGCTTGACGATTGCAATGCCGCGCATCATCGCCTCATAGGTGACCTCGACGAGCCGCTGTGCCCGTCGCGGAACCTCGCCGACGAGATACATCCGGCTTGAATCGCCATGCCATCCGTCGACGATCAAGGTGATGTCGCAGTTGACGATATCGCCGTCCTTGAGCCCCTTGCGGTCCGGTATGCCGTGGCAGACGACGTGATTGATCGAGGTGCAGATCGATTTCCGATAACCGCGATAATCGAGCGGAGCCGGATAGGCGCCATGCGCGAGGGCGAAATCGAAGATGAGATCGTCGAGAAATTCAGTCGTGACGCCGGGCTTCACATGTTCGGTCAGAAGGTCGAGCGCCTCGGCTGTCAAACGGCCGGCTTCGCGCATGGCCGCGAAGGCCTCCGGGCCATGCAATTTGATATGGCCGCTCTTGCGGCCCGTCACTTCCAAGGCGTCAACGAAGGTCATCTGGCTTCTGCTCTCTTGTGGCTTCTGCTCTCTCGGCGTGGTGGGCTTCGGTTAATCGCCACCCCGTCCCACATTGGGTTTAACGCATGATCCGGCCCGAAGAGTCGAGCCGGAATTCCAAGATCATGCCCCGCTTGGCCTTGAATTTATGCTTTTGGCGGCGCGGCGCAAGATCAGCCGGTCTTTGGCCTATTTCTTCGAGCCCCGGCCCTATGGTAGGACACCGCGTGGATAAAGATCAATTCCTTGTGCGAGGCGACCGGTCAAACCGATCAGCCAAATCCGATCAGCGGAGCCGATGGCCAAAACGCTCACCAACGATCTCTCGGCTTTCGGCCGCTATACGCCGCAGGGCGCGATCGCGCGGCTTTTGGACCTGACGCGGGGTGCTTCGGAGAGCTGGGCCGGCAAGCGCCGGGCGTTTTTCCTGCGCGCCATGGCGATGAAAGCCATGAAGGGCCAGCCGCTCGACGTCGAGGCGCTCGGCGCGCGCATGCGGCTCTATCCTTACAATAACGTCTGTGAAAAGCGCATTCTCTTTACGCCGCAATATTTCGATCTCCCGGAACGCGAGTTCATGCAGGCGCGGATGACGCCGGATTTCACCTTCATCGACATAGGCGCCAATGTCGGTGGCTATAGTCTCTTCGCCGCGGCGGCGGCGGGTCCCCGCGCTCGCATTCTCGCGATCGAGCCGCAGCCCGAAATCTTCGAGCGGCTGACCTATAATATCGGCCAGAATCCCTTCGCGACGATCAAGGCGATCGCCTGCGCCATCGCCGACCGCGACGGCGAGATCACGCGTTTCATCGATGCCGACAATCGCGGCGAAAGCTCCATGCGGATCATCAATTCGGACGACGTCGGCGAAAGCGTCAAGGTGCCGGCCAAGGCTTTGCTCAGCATCGTCACTGAGGAAGGTTTTGAGCGGATCGACGCGATGAAGCTCGATGTCGAAGGCGCCGAGGATCTGATCCTTGAGCCTTTCTTCCGCGATGCGCCGCGGTCGCTTTGGCCGCGCCTGTTGTTTTTGGAATTCGTGCCGGAGCGCTGGTCGATCGATCTCGCCGCGCTGCTCGCCGAAATCGGTTATGGCCGGGTGCTGCGCACGCCGCGCAAAGCCGCTTTCGAGCTCAAATGAGCGTTGCCAAGACGCGTCTTCAAGCCCATCTTCATTGTCTGCTGACAGCAAGGCGGGGCAGGTCTATAGAATGCCAAGTCTCCAACCTGAGCGCGCCCTGACAAGCGCCTTCGGAACGCATTTCTATTGGACCAGCCCATACAAAACCCCTCCCGGGCGGATCTTGACCTTCGCCGCCGCCGTATCCTGTTTCGCTCCTGGCACCGGGGCATGCGGGAAATGGATCTGATTCTGGGCGGCTTCGCCGAAGCGAAAGTCGCGGATCTCTCCGAGGCGGAGCTTGACGATTTCGAGATCCTGCTCGATGCCACGGACAGGGATGTATTCGGCTGGGTGACGGGCGAGTTCCAAACCCCTGAAAGCTTCGATACGGCGCTGTTTCGGAAATTATGCGCCTTCCATACCCATCAAAAGCCGCTGCATAGCTGAGCTTTTGCCGCGAAAAAGGACCGCGATCCTCTCGTGATTGATATCAAACGTGCCGCAGCTTCCCTCGAAAAGGACCGGCGGCTTACGCTCGCTTCCGTCCTCGACGGGTTCGATGCCTTTTGCATCGCCGACCTCACGCGGGCCTTGGCGCGCGCGGCCGAACGCCGCGCCGTCGTGCTCGTCCATGTCGCGCGCGACGAGCAGCGCGCCCGCGCCTTCAACGAGGCGATGAGCTTCGCCGCGCCCGAGATCGAGGTCATGGATTTCCCGGCCTGGGATTGCCAGCCTTACGATCGCGTCTCGCCCAACGCGGCCGTGACCGCGGCGCGGATGACCGTCCTGTCGCGCCTCGCTCTGTCGCGCACGGCGCTTGAGCGCCCGCGCATCCTGTCGACCGCCGTCAACGCCGTCCTGCAGCGCGTGCCGCCATTGCAGCGGGTCGCACAGGAGAGCTTTTCCGCCGCGCCCGGCAATGCCGTCGATATGGAGACATTGGTGCAATGGCTCGAGGCGAACGGCTATGGGCGCGCCTCGACCGTTCGCGACACGGGCGATTATGCGGTGCGCGGCGGCATCGTCGATTTGTTTCCGCCCGGCATGGCGCAGCCGGTACGGCTCGATTTCTTCGGCGACACTTTGGAATCGATCCGCACCTTCGATCCCGAAACGCAGCGCACCAGCGGCCAGATGAGAAGCCTCGATCTCGTGCCGATGAGCGAGGTTCAGATCAAGACCGACACGATGCGGCATTTCCGGCAGGCCTATGTCGCGCGTTTCGGCGCGCAGACGCGCGGCGACGGGCTCTATGAGGCAATCAGCGAAGGCCGCCGTCACGCCGGCTTCGAACATTGGCTGCCGCTCTTCTACGACAGGCTCGACACGCTCTTCGATTATGTCGGCGATGCGCCCATCGTTCTCGATCCGCTCGCCGAGGATGCCGCCAACGAGCGCCTGACGCAGATCAAGGATTATTACGACGCGCGCAAAAGCGCGCATGACGCCGACCCGGCGCATTCCTCCTATAAGCCGCTCGAACCCGATGCGCTTTATCTGCCGCCGTCCGAGTGGCGCAAGGATCTCGATGCCGCGACCGCCGTGCGGATAACGCCCTTCGCCGTGCCAGCCGGCGGCAAGGAGCCGGTGATCGATTGCGGTGCGCGGCCGGGGCGCGGCTTCGCGCCCGAACGCAATGACGAAAACGCCAATGTCTTTCAGGCCGCGGCGGATCACGCGCGGACCTTGTTGGATGCCGGCAAGAAGGTAATCGTCGCGGGCTGGTCGGATGGATCGCGCGAGCGCCTTGCCCATGTGCTTGACGATCATGGGCTTAAACATACCGAATATGTCTCGTCGCTCGTCCAGGCGCAGGCGCTGAAGAAGGGTGTGGTCGCGCTTGCCGTCGTCGGTCTGGAGCAAGGGTTCGAGACTGAAGATCTCGCCGTCATCGGCGAGCAGGATATTCTGGGCGACCGGCTGGTGCGTGCCCGCAAGAAATCGCGCCGCGCGCAGGATTTCCTGAGCGATGTGACGACGCTCACGATCGGCGATATCGTCGTCCATGTCGATCACGGCATCGGCCGCTTTGCCGGACTGCAGGCAATCGAGGCGGCGGGCCTGCCGCATGATTGCCTTGAGCTGCATTATGCCGAGGGTGCCAAGCTCTTTCTGCCGGTCGAGAATCTTGAACTTCTCTCGCGCTATGGCTCGGAAGATACCGAGGTCCAGCTCGATCGTCTGGGCGGCGGCGCCTGGCAGAAGCGCAAAGCGAAAATGCGCAAGCGCATTCTCGAAATGGCGGCGGGGCTCATCAAGATCGCCGCCGCGCGCGAGCTGCATGAAGCGCCGAAGCTCGTGCCGCCGGAAGGGCTTTACGACGAATTCTGCGCCGGCTTTCCCTATGACGAGACGGAAGACCAGCTTGGCGCGATCGACGCTGTGCTGGACGATCTCGCCTCCGGCAAGCCGATGGACCGGCTCATCTGCGGCGATGTCGGCTTCGGCAAGACGGAAGTCGCCTTGCGCGCCGCCTTCGCAGCCGCCGTCAACGGCAAGCAGGTCGCCGTCGTCGTGCCGACGACTTTGCTCGCGCGCCAGCATTACCGGAATTTCGCGGCGCGTTTCGCGCATTTGCCGATCAAGGTCGCGCAAATGTCGCGCATGGTTTCGGCGGCCGATCTCAAGGCGGCGAAGGCTGGCGCGGCGGACGGATCGGTCGATATTGTCGTTGGCACCCATGCGGTGCTTGGCAAGACCGTGTCGTTCAAGGATCTGGGTCTCGTCGTCATCGACGAGGAGCAGCATTTCGGGGTTCAGCACAAGGAGCGGCTGAAGGAATTGCGCGCCGAGGTCCATGTGCTCACATTGTCGGCGACGCCGATCCCGCGCACCTTGCAGCTTGCGATGACGGGCGTTCGCGAA
>JAATEW010000057.1 GCA_015655535.1 Hyphomicrobiales bacterium
GTTCTTCAACCTGCGCAAGGCCAAGAGCCAGATCTCGGCGCTTGAGGATGGCGACCTGCGTCCCGATCAGGTGAAGCTGATCGCGACGAAGCTCGGCGTCAGCGAGACCGACGTCGTCGATATGAACCGCCGCATGTCGGGCGATGCTTCGCTCAACACGCCGCTGCGCGAAGAAGGCGAAGGCGAATGGCAGGACTGGCTCGTCGATGAATCCTCGAGCCAGGAGAAGATTCTGGCCGATCAGGAAGAGAGCGAAAATAGGCATGGCGCGCTGACAAGCGCGCTCGCCGTCCTGAACGATCGCGAACGTCGTATCTTCGAGGCCCGCCGTCTCTCGGATGATCCGGTGACGCTCGAACAATTGTCGGAAGAGTTCGACATTTCGCGCGAACGCGTCCGTCAGATCGAGGTGAGGGCCTTCGAGAAGGTCCAGGCGGCGGTGAAAGCCGGCGTCGCCAAGATCGAATCGATTCCGCCGCGGATCGGCCCCCCGGCCGCCGCGCCGGCGTAACCTCGCATCTGAGGAAAGTCGCGGACTTTTCGGATCAGATGATGCGGGGAAGCGAATTCAGCTCCCGACGATGTGCCTATACGCCCGGCTTTGGCCGGGCGTTTTTTGTGCCCGTGACGGGTCTTCGAAAAGAGCCGATGAGCGCTGACAAATGATCGGCCTATTTAGCCGGCTTTCTCTCCCGGCGGAAAAGACAAGGCGTTGAACGGCGCGCAGGCGGCTTCGATATCGCGCGAAACAGCGAGATGCGCCGGGTTGGACGTCACGAATGTCTCGTCCGTCGCAGCCATCAGGAGCCCACCGTCGGGCTGGTATTCGACGATCGCAGACGATGGCGGGGTTATCTGAGCTGCGAAGCGTGGTGCGATATAGCTGATCCAAGCGAGGTCGATTGCTTTTCGTCGGCCCCCGATTTTGGTCCAAAAGCCGGAGAGATCCGATGGATAGGCTCGAACCCCCGCGGCATCGAAACATTCGCCGAGCGCGAGAACCGCGCTTTTGAAAATTTCATAGGTGATGATAGCTGGGTCCGGCACCGTATCGAAATCCGTCGAGAGACTGGCGGCATTGGTGCTGTAGGGATCGGCGTTCCCAGCAAGCAAATCTACGCAGAGACGGCGCGGGCTCCGACGCCAAGCGGCCGTAGTATAAGCGGTGATATGATATCCGTGAAAGGGATCGGGTTTGCCCTGGTCGCTCCTCAGGACTCCTGCGGCGATCATTTTGGCAACGCGCGCTTTGTCGGGGACATAGGGCACAATCGGGGCGTTCCTGAAATCCGCATCGTACCAATGAGCGAGAAGCGGATCGACCGCTTGGAGGCGCGCCATGAGCTCGATCCACCGCGCGGCAAGTTCCTCGGGCGTTTCGAGACGTGGGCCCCAAAATGCGGAAATGTCGTAACTGGCGGCGCGGGTCATTTGCGGCTCCTCGGCGGCATGGTCGCGACGACTATGTCGCCAAGCTTGTTCTTCTCAAACAAGTCGCGGGCGTAATTGGCAGCTTCTTTCTCGGCAAAATACCATTTGAGGCCGACACCGCGGGATTGAGCAACCGCCAGTTGTTTTGTTGCCTGCGTCAAAAATTCATCTTTCACACGGGCTTCTAGATTGCCGCCCGCGCGAATGAACGCGGCATATCTTGGACCTTTGGCCTCGACGAGATCGCCCCTCTGCATGTCGCCGTCAACAAGATCGCCGGCATAGCGAAAGCAATCGTCGAAAAAGACCGTCTGTCCTGTCAATGGATTAGGAAGATTGACGCCGAATTCACGCGGGAGCGGCGCCAGAGGATTGACGCGCGCATGCACATCGTCCTCGTAATCTTTGGCCCTTTCGCTGGAGCCATGCGGCGTATCACGTGCCGGCTCTGGACAGAGTTTCGGCTCGTCTTCCTTCGACTCTGAGGCCGGGTCCGAAGCAAGCTGTTGCCCCGGCGCAAGCCCGGCACGAAGCGCGTCATGAACGGCATCGAAATCGAAGTAGAGTTACTCGCCAAGATCTCGCCCGATCGGTTGGTCTGTCTTGGCGTCGATATAAAGGCCGCCGGAATTATGCGCTATGACAAAGACGTCTGAGCCGTCCACTGCTTTGGTCGTGATCCGAAGCGTGCCTTCTGGTCCATCCTTCTTAAAACGAATGTTTGGCTCATCAGGCAGTGTGCCTTCGATGACACCGCCGCTATTCGGGGTAGGGATAAAGAGCGCGCCAAGAACAGCGGTCGGCACGGAGAAGCGGGCCGCGAAAGTGGCGAGTGCTCCAATCGTCTCCGAACTCGCACCCGCTAGAAAAGTGCGGGCGACTGCAGTCTCCGTAGCGGCGGGTGGCGCGAAGGCGTAAGTGACACTGCTGCCGTGTCCGTTTGAGCGATCAGCGCCGCTAGCCGCATTGCCTTCGCCACCGGAACCCCAACGTCCACTCTCGCGGCCATTGCCTGCTGGCACACGCGGCTGATTGGGATCATATCTGATGAGATCAAGAGCTGCCGTGTCGAACCCCAGCGCCTTCATTAAGGCGCGCGGCGAAGTGCCCTGATCAAGAAGCTCCTCGGCGAGGAATAGACGATAAGCGTCAGCTGCATCGACCACGCGTGGCAAGGTGGCCTGCGCCAAGCGTATATTGGCAAGGGCCTTATCACCGCGTTCCCAGTCGTCGGAAGCAGCCTTGATGCATTGAAATGAATCGATGCCATTTCGTGGAGCGCCTGCGATGGAGAGAAGAGCGACGATGCGTTCCGCGTCTTTCGCGAATTCGAGACCTCGCGGACGTGTAGCGTCACCTGTCATCCGCGCGAGGCACGTGCCTGCTCCAAGGACGAGTCCCCGTTCCCGCATCTCGACCGAATACGAGATCGGGCCAGATTGCATCCGGTTTCGAAATCGCTTTTCGAGAAGATCTTGGTCAGCCATACCGCTCTTTCCGTCGCCCTATTATCGAGCTGAAGGATAATCGGCAGATTTCAAGTTAGCTAGAACAGAAACGGAACTTCTATCGGACATAAAAACCATCGAGACGATGTTAAAAAGCGCCTTTTCGTCTGGCCGATGCGACGAAATCGCCAATCCTTTTCGTGCCGTGCTCGATGGCCCGCGACGTGCTAAACCTCCGCCGAAAGACGGAGGGGGTTTATGTCCGATACAGAAGCGCCGGTTCGCAAGGTCGAACTCGGCCCGCTCGATCTCGTTTTGGAACAGCGCGAGGATGGCACGATCCTCGGCCATGCGAGCGAGGAAGAGCAGAGCTATTCCGACAACATCCTGCAATGGCTGCGCTATTGGGGCGGCGCCGAGCCCGGCCATATTTTTCTGGCCGAGCGTCCGGCGCCCGGCGCGCCGGGCTGGAACAATATAACCTACGCCGAAACCTATGAGAAAATGCGCAGCATCGCGCTCGCTTTGCTCAATCGCAACGTGTCGCCGGAGCGGCCCGTCGCCGTGCTGTCGGGCAATGCGATCGATCATGCGCTGATCGCGCTGGCCGCCATGTATATCGGCGTTCCCTATGCGCCGGTCTCGCCCGCCTATTCGCTGATCTCGAAAGATTTCGCCAAGCTCAAACATGTGCTCGGCCTGCTGACGCCGGGCGTCGTCTATGTCGGCGACGGCGCGAAATTCTCGGCCGCGATCGAGGCCGCCGTGCCGGCCGATGTCGAATTGATCGTCTCGCAGAGGCCGCCGCCCGGACGGCCCGCGACGCTCTTTGCATCTTTGCTCGCGCCGATCGAGGAAGATGCGGATGTCGTCAGGCTCAACAAGGCGCATGAGACGGTCGAGCCGGAGACGGTCGCCAAAATCCTCTTCACCTCAGGGTCGACGGGCCTGCCGAAAGGCGTGATCAACACGCAGAAAATGCTCTGCGCCAATCAAGCGATGATCGAATATTTCATGCAGTTCCTGATTGAGGAACCGCCGGTCCTCGTCGATTGGCTGCCTTGGCATCACACCTTCGGCGGCAATCAGAATCTGGGGCTCGTGCTGCGCCATGGCGGCACGATGTATATCGATCACGGCAATCCGCTGCCCGCCGGAATCGACGAAAGCGTGCGCAATCTGCGCGAGGTCGCGCAGACGCTTTATTTCAATGTGCCGCGCGGTTTTCACGCGCTTTTGCCCTATCTGCAAAAGGACAAAGAACTGGCTTCGAATTTCTTCGGCAGTCTCTCCTTCAGCTTTGTGGCAAGCGCTGGGATGAGCCAGGAGGTCTTTGACGGGCTCGATGCCGCTTCGGTCGAGGCCTGCGGCGAACGCATCATGGTTCTCACTGGCTATGGCGCGACGGAAACCGCGCCCGCTTCTCTCTTTTCGCTCTCCGGGCGCTCCGGCGGCATAGGCCTGCCGCTGCCTGGCGTTTTGATGAAACTCGTGCCGAACGAGGGTAAGCTCGAAGTCCGCCTGAAAGGCCCGAATGTCAGTCCGGGCTATTGGCGCGAGCCGGAATTGACGGCGAAGAGTTTCGACGCGGAAGGCTATTACATCACCGGCGACGCACTGCGTTTCGCCGATCCGGAGAAGCCCGAAGAGGGCTTCGTTTATGACGGCCGCGTGGTCGAGGATTTCAAACTCTCGACCGGCAATTGGGTCTCGACCGGGCCCTTGCGCGCCGCCTTCGTCGCGGCTTTCGTCCCCTATGTCAGAGATGCCGCCGTCGCGGGACACGATCAGGACGAGATCGGCATGCTGGTCTTTCCGGATGTCGAAGCCTGCCGCGCCTTAGCGCCCGACCTTGCCAAAGACGCTTCCGTCGCGGCCGTGCTGGCGCATCCCGACGTGCGCATAGCTTTCCAGACGCGGCTTGCCTGTCTCGACGAACAGGCGACGGGTTCGACGAACCGCGTCGCGCGGCTTCTTCTCCTCGCGGAGCCGCCGTCGATCGACGCGCATGAAATCACCGATAAGGGGACGCTCAATCAGCGCGCCGTCTTGGAAAACCGCGCGGCCGCGGTCGCTGAGCTTTATAAAAGCCCAAGTTCCGAACATATTGTGCTTCTATCATCATAGGTCATTCTAAATGGGTGGAGTGGAACCCTCTCCCAGAGGGAGAGTGTGGCGCCGCAGGCGCCGGGTGAGGGGTTACAATCTCATTCGGATAGACTGTAACCCCTCATCCGACCCGCTTCGCGGGCCACCTTCTCCCACAGGGAGAAGGAAACGCGTCCAACCTTCGAGTATGAAATCACACGAATTTAGTGAATCCCCTCCGTAGAATGGAACGGGTGCCGCGGCCCGAAGCGAAAGAGAATCGATGGAAGCGATCGGCCGGGTTTTTCTGATCTTGGTCGGCATGGTTGCGGCGATTGCGACGGCGTTTCTGACTCTGCCTCTTCTCGTTCTTTTCGATCCGCTCGGCGACGGTGTGTCGCTCGCGGCATCGCTTGGCGGCTTTATCGATCTCTTGGGCGAGAGCATGGACGATCTGCCGGCGGACCAGGCCGTGTCGCTCTTTGCCGGATTTCTCTGGTGGGCGGCTTTGATGCTCTGCGTCGTGCCGGTCGTCGTCACGGCTTTGATCGGCGAAGTGGCTTCCGTGCGCAGCCTCATCTGGTATGGCGGCGCCGCGGGCGGGCTCGCCGCCGCCATGCCTTGGCTGATGCGCGCCGCCTTCCATCTTGCCGAGGCGCGCAGCGCGACGCCGCTCGAATTGCGCTTTGCTTTGCTCTTCTTTTTGACGGGAGCCGCATCGGGCTCCATCTATTGGTTGATCTGCGGTCGCCGTGCTGGGTTAAGGTCGACGCTCGCAGGGGCGGGCTCTCCGCCTCCTTTGCCGTAGAGCGGGATGAGGAAAAGTGTGTAGCGGTTTTCCGCCCGCATCCCGCTCTAATCTATTAGAATCGATCACGATGATTTTGGAATAGTTCGAATCGGGCGAGCCCGACCCGAAATAATCCAAAATCATCGTGATCTAAGGTGTCAGTATCTCCATGCGGTCCTGCTTTCGCATTTTCTATGACGCGATCTTTCGGTTTTCGGAGGATGACGGCTGGGCCATTGCCAGTCACATCGCTCTATCGACGCTGACCTCGCTTTTTCCCTTTCTGATCTTCGTCACCGCGCTCGCCGGATTTTTCGGATCGCAACAATTGGCCGACGAGGCCGCGCGCATCTTGCTCGAGACTTGGCCGCAACAAGTCGCGGCGCCCATCGCGGGCGAGATCCACAATGTGCTGACCAATGCGCATACCGGGCTGCTGACGATCGGTGTGGTGCTCGCCATTTATTTTTCGTCAAGCGCGATCGAAGCGCTGCGTGTCGGGCTCAATCGCGCCTATGACGTTAAGGAACGGCGGCCTTGGTGGCTGCTGCGGATCGAGTCGATCTTCTACGTTCTGCTCGGCGCCTTCGGCCTTTTGACCTTGGCCTTTCTCGTCGTGCTCGCGCCTTTGATCTGGGCGACGGTGTTGCGTTACGCGCCGGCGGCCGCGCCTCTCTACCAGCTCGTGACCTTCGCGCGCTTCGGTGTGGCGACCATAGTGCTGTTGTTCCTGCTGATCGTGATGCACAAATTTCTGCCGGGCGGCCACCGCCGCTTCATCGATATTTTGCCCGGCATCGCGCTGACCTTCGCGCTTTGGGTTGTGGCCGGTATCGCCTTTGGATCCTATCTTGCCGAATTCGCGCGGAATTATGTGACCACTTATGCCGGCCTCGCGTCGGTGATGATCGCCATCGTGTTTCTTTATTGGCTTGGGACGATCTTCATCTTCGGCGGTGAACTCAACGCCGCTTTGATGCGGGCGCGCGGAAGAAGCACGATGGCTGGATTGTTCTCCAAAAAGAACGTTTCGGCTTGACGCTTTCATGTCGTCAAATGCCGATCCGCGTCTCGCCATGCTCAGGCCGCAAGCCCATGCGGGGACTCACAATTTAGATAAAAAAAGAGGACCGCGTTTGCACACGGTCCTCTATAGCGCGTCCCCGGGGGGCCAGTGGGAACGCGAAACTCTTATGCGGCATCCGCCTTAGAGGGGATGCACTCGCGGCATGATGCCGGCGAAATGCACTTGGCTCGCTTTCGCGGGCGAAGCAGGGGCGATCGGCGTGGCCGGTTCGTCGAAGCGCACGAGCATGCCCAAGGCAAAGGCCGCGAGCGCCAGAACGACGATCAAAACCACCGAGACTTGAAACTGGCGACGGGCCGTCTGGTTGTCATAGGTTCTAATGAACCCAGCGTCCGGCGTGTGATCGAAATGGTCTGCAATCGACATATCGGCTACTCCCAGAGCCTTAATGCTCTAACGCTCTCAATGTTCAAACGTTACGTTTTGGCCTCTGCGTTGCCTGTGCCGTAGCGCACAAAGCACTAACCCTGCGCCGTTCCGGCGCCATTGAGCCAACTCAAAGGTGATCGCACAAATAACGAAGAGGCTGGTGGAAAGGTTCCAGAGACGGTGAATTTTAACTGTTCAACATGGGCTCGTGTGGTGAGTGGTCAGGGCCGGTTCGGTCGCGTAGGCCGCGTGGCTCCAGGCCCGGTGTAGGACCGCGAAGAAAAACAAGGCCATCATGAGAGCGCCGATCGGAACATGCGCCGCCGTCGCCAAAGGCCGGGCGAGCAGGGGCGAGATCCAGATCGAGGCGAAGAGCGTCTTCTCGAAGGGATGAAAGCCTTTTTCGCATCCATACGAGACGGCGAGCGCCAGGGCCGGGCCGAGCAGGACCATGTCGTAATCGAGGACATAGGGCGGCGCGAGCAGGGTGCCGGCCAGTAGGGCGGCGCCCTTCAGCCGGGCATCGGCGCCGGAGCGCCAAAGCCAGGCTAGCGCTACGATCAGCGCAAGAAGCAGGAGAGATTGGAGGAGATAGGCTTCTCCGATGGAGGCGCCGAGAAGCCTTGCCGCCGCGAATAGGCTCTGCATTTTTTCAAAGCCGACGCCGCCCTGTTCGAGCACCACGGTCTTGGTGAGCGGGAGGCCTGCAAAAAAGCTTGTCCAGACATCGGGACCGAAAGCGGCCAAGGTGGCGAGCGTCAGAAGGCTCAGCGTGACTACGCCCGAGGCAATGCAGCGCCAATAACCGCCGGCCAGCAAGGCGATCGGGACCAGCATGGCAAATTGCGGCTTATAGGCGAGCCCGGCGAAAAGGATGCCGGCGAGCCATGGCCGCGCCTTCAAATTGAGGAGGCCGCCCGTCAGAAGCGCAGCCGTCAGGAAGCCATTATGGCCATGCGTCACATTGACGAAGACGGCCGGAAAAGCAAGCGCCGGGATGAAAGCTTGTCGCCAGGCAATACCGGTGGGTTTCAAGATCGCCCAGATCGCTGCGAGATAAAACGACAGGGTCGTGGCCTGCCAGATCAGAAGCGCCAGCAGGTAAGGGAAGCAGGCTAGAAGTCCCGCGACGCCCAGAAAATAAGGCGGATAGGACCAAAGATAGAAATCCGGCGAGGGACCGAAAAGCTCCGCCTGTTTCGCGGTGTGTGCCTTGGTGTCATAGGCGCGTGCCGGCTGGCCTTCGCGGACTTCCTGGCCCGCCGCCCAGATCTCGCTGAAATCCGGGCCGAGCGGACGGCCGAACCGGTCGTGCCCGTCCTGCGCGGTTGCGACCAGAAGGATGAACGCAAACCCAAACATCGCCAGCAGAAGGATCGGATAGGTCCGAAGCCTCGCTTCTGTCAGCCAAAGGCCGGATTTGAGGCTTTCGATCATGAGACATCCTGTGGCGGTCGCGCGAGACAGCAATAGAGCGCAAGTCTCTTAATTTCGCCTTGCGGGCGGCGCAGATTCTCGGTCTTTCTTTGGGATGGCCTGCGGCCCTTTGACTAGCCTCACCCGGCTTCAGGCGCTAAACCTTGCTGTCCCCTCAATCGGAGTTCTCTCGATGGCCTTTATCGCCGATGCCTTGCTGCGCGTAAAACCTTCCGCGACCATCGCGGTGACGCAAAAGGCACGCGATCTCAAAGCCGCCGGGCGCGACATTATTTCTCTTTCGGTCGGCGAGCCGGATTTCGATACGCCCGACAATATCAAGAAGGCGGCGATCGCCGCGATCGAACGGGGCGACACGAAATATACGCCGGTGGCCGGCATTCAACCTCTGCGCGAAGCGATCGCGCAAAAATTCAAACGCGAGAACGGGCTCGACTATAAGCCGTCGCAGACGATCGTAGGACCCGGCGGCAAGCATATTTTGTTCAATGCCTTTCTGGAGACGGTCA
>JAATEW010000052.1 GCA_015655535.1 Hyphomicrobiales bacterium
GCGAGCCTCAGCATGTGCGGCATTGGTGGGGACCGAAAGGCTTTCGCAATACGTTCGAGACCTTCGACTTCAAGCCCGGCGGGGTCTGGCGCTTCGTCATGCACGGCCCCGACGGCACCGACTATCCACAGGAATGGGCCTTCGTCGAAATCGTCAGGCCTTCTCAGATCGTCCTCGATCATCTGACCGCACCGAAATTCCGCGTAACGGCGACATTCGAAGACCTCGACGGAAAGACTAAGGTCACATTCCGCCAGCTCTTCGAATCCGCCGCCGTCTGCGACAGCATCAAGCCCCGTGCGGTTCCGGGCAATGAGCAGAATTTCGACAGGCTCGCCGTGCAACTTGCGATCATGCAAGGCTATGCGTGCGAGCTGACGATCACCCGCACATTCGACGCGCCGCGCGCGCTCGTCTGGAAGGCCTGGACGGATCCCCTCCATCTCGCCGCCTGGTGGGGGCCGCATGGCTTCACCAATCCGGTTTGCGAGATAGATCTCAGACCCGGCGGCGCGATCTTGATCGTGATGCGTGCGCCGGATGGAACCGAGTATCCGATGCGCGGCGTCTTTAGGGAGATCGTCGAGCCAGAACGGATCGTCTTTTCCAACTCCCCCGTGGACGACGAGGATAATCCCATCATCGACGGATTGACGACAGTCACATTTACCGAGCGTGGCGGCAAAACCGATATGGTCTTGCACACACGTGCGGTCGCGCTCTTGCCGCAGGCAGTGCCGATGATCGGCGGCATGGAAGCCGGTTGGACGCAGAGCCTCGAGCGGCTTGCACATACGCTTTCGTCGAACTGACTGTGGGGAGGGCACAAAGCGCGCGCCATGAGCACGCGCTTTGAAACATGAGCTTGCGTGAATTCAATATATCTATTATTCTGGATATATGGATGAAGCAAGCACGATCCTCGCCTTGGGCGCTCTCGCGCAGCCGACACGCCTCGAAGCCTTCCGGCTGCTCGTAAAGCACGAACCGGGCGGTCTTCCGGCGGGCGAACTCGCGAGGCTTCTGAACGTGCCGCAAAATACGCTCTCCTCGCATCTCGCCATCCTGGGCCGCGCAGGCCTCGTGCAAAGCGAGCGGCAAAGCCGGTCGGTCGTCTATCGCGCCGCTCTCGCGCAACTGCGCGAGACGATGCTCTTTCTCGTCAAGGATTGTTGCGGTGGCCGGCCGGAACTTTGCGCCCCGCTCATCGCCGATCTCACGCCTTGCTCTCCGCCGGAAGTCGCATAATGGACGCGATCATCTATCATAATCCGGCTTGCGAAACCTCGCGCAACACGCTTGCGATGATCCGTAACGCAGGCATCGAGCCGCACATCATAGACTATCTGAAATGCCCGCCGACCCGGCTGCTGCTGACGCAATTGCTCAAGCGTGCAGGGCGGACCGTGCGGCAAATCTTGCGCGAAAAGGGCACTCCCTTCCAGGATCTTGGCCTCGGCGACCTATCGCTTACCGACGATGCGCTGCTCGACGCGATCAGCGCGCACCCTATCCTCATGAATCGTCCGATCGTGGTGACGCCGCAAGGGGTATGCCTGTGCCGGCCCTCGGAACGCGTTCTCGATCTTCTCCCACCGCAGCACGGACCATTCGTCAAGGAGAACGGCGAGCGCGTGATCGACGAGCACGGCCGGCGCGTGGCGACAGCATAGAGATTTCATCATGACTTTCTTCGAACGCTATCTCACGATCTGGGTCGCGCTTTGCATCGTCGCCGGTGTCGCGCTCGGTCATGTCATGCCGGGCGTCTTCCATGTGATCGGCGCGCTCGAAGTCGCCAAGGTCAACCTGCCGGTCGCGGCGCTGATCTGGCTGATGATCGTTCCCATGCTCGTCAGGATCGACTTCGCCGCGCTCGGCCAAGTGCGGGCGCATTGGCGCGGGATCGGCGTCACGCTTTTCATCAATTGGGCGGTGAAGCCCTTTTCCATGGCGGCGCTCAGCTGGCTCTTCATCGGCCATATCTTCTGGCCCTACCTGCCGCCTGGGCAGATCGACTCCTATATCGCCGGGCTGATCCTGCTTGCCGCGGCGCCCTGCACGGCCATGGTTTTCGTCTGGTCGAACTTGAGCCGGGGCGAGCCGCATTTCACTTTGTCGCAAGTCGCCTTGAACGACACGATCATGGTCTTCGCCTTCGCGCCGCTGGTCGGCCTGCTGCTCGGTCTTTCCGCGATCAGCGTGCCCTGGAACACGCTCGCCCTATCGGTCGGGCTTTATATTGTCCTGCCTGTCATTGGCGCGCAGCTTTTAAGGCGCGCTGTGCTCGCCTCAGGCGGCCAGCCAGCCCTTGACCGGCTGCTTGCGTACCTGCAACCGCTCTCGCTGCTGGCGCTGCTTGCGACACTCATTCTGCTTTTAGGCTTTCAAGGCGAGCAGATCATCGCGCAGCCGCTCATCATCGCTCTGCTGGCCGTGCCTATATTGATCCAGGTCTATTTCAATGCGGGGCTGGCTTATCTTTTAAACCGGCTCGCGGGCGAACAGCATTGCGTCGCCGGACCGTCGGCCCTGATCGGCGCCAGCAATTTCTTCGAGCTCGCCGTCGCCGCAGCGATCAGTCTCTTCGGCTTCAACTCCGGCGCAGCTCTTGCCACCGTCGTCGGCGTCCTTATCGAAGTGCCGGTGATGCTATCCGTCGTCTGGATCGTGAAAGCGTCGCAAGGCTGGTATGAAAGCGGCTCTCCGAAACATGATGTAAGCGAGGTGCGCATTGGCCGATCATGATCATTACGCAGACTCCTATCTGCGCGACATCCTTACGCAGACAAAATCGATCGCCGTGGTCGGTGCGTCGGATAATCCGGAGCGCGACTCCAATCTTGTTCTGCGCTTCCTGCTGGGGCGCGGCTATCGCGTCGTCGCGGTCAATCCGAAATTCGCCGGACAGGAGATCGCCGGCGCGCCGGTCTATGCCACGCTCGCCGAGGTGCCGGACGCGATCGACATGGTCGATGTATTTCGCAACACTGCCGCGGTGCCGGGCGTCGTCAACGAGGTCTTGGCCCTGCCCCGGCGGACGAAAGTCATCTGGATGCAGCTTGGCGTGCGAGACGACGAAGCCGCCCGAAAGGCAGAAGCGGCCGGCATCAAGGTTGTCATGAATCACTGCCCCAAGATAGAGATCCCGCGCTTGTTCAGCGGCGCCTCCTGAAAGCGCCTCATCCTGCCGATGCGAAGGTTCTCGGCCTTTTCAGGGCACCTTCGGCCGCAACTTCTTGAGAAACAGGCTGACGATCACCGCATGGGCGACATGTTCGGCCATGCAATGATAGCCAAGATCGTTCAAATGAAAATTATCTCGTGACATCATCGGCTGATTGGCCCGCGTCTTGGCGATGAACTGCATCGCATCATAACGCCGGATATAGAGGATATTTTTCTCTGCCGCGATTTTGAAGAGCAGGTCGCGGACGGCGAAATAATTCTTATCCTTGGCGAAGCGCGACGTATATTGCATACCGACCAGCACGACATCGATCTTATTGTCCTTCAGCCAATCGACGGTGGATTTCACCGTCTCCTCCAATTCGTCGAGCGGCACGCGCGCCAAGGCGTCGTTGGTTCCCAATTGCCAAAGCACCAGATCCGGCTTTGCCAATGCGACCTCGCTGCGAATTCGCTCGGCCGTGGTCGCGGCGATCTCGCCCGCGACGCCGCGATTCAAAATATCGACATCGACGCCTTTCAAGGCCGCCTCGAGGATGAGGGTAAGCTGGGCGGGATAGGTCTGAATGCCCGACGAGGCCCCGACCCCCAAGGTCGATGAAGATCCGATGGCAAGGATCTTGACGGTATTTCCGTTTTTGAGGGCCTCCGCCACATTCGGCAGAGGAACCGGCGACGCGATATCGACAGCGGGCACGTCGCAAGGCGGACTGAGCGGCGGTGGCTCCGGAGTCACCATCGCCTCGGACGCAGGTGGCGTCGTCGGTGTAACCGCCGCCTCGGGCGCAGCAGGCGTGCTATCCGCCTGCGCCGCCGGCGTCAGGACGACGCCGAAAGCGAGGCAGATGCAGGCAAAGCGGGCGCTTCGCGCAGCCGGTCGCGCCATTCCGATACCCATGCCGCAAGTCCCATGATCGAGAGGCCAAAAATAACCAGGAATGCATCGCTTGCAATGCCCCCTTCGATTGCAACGCGAAAGATCTGCCCGGCGAGGCTCAAAACCGAGCCGACGCAGAAGACATTCAGCGAA
>JAATEW010000366.1 GCA_015655535.1 Hyphomicrobiales bacterium
CGGATCGCCCAGACCATTTTCTCGACCTCTTCGGCGACCGAAGACGTTACGGCCGAATTGCCGATATTGGCATTCACCTTCACCAGAAAATTGCGGCCGATGATCATCGGCTCAAGCTCGGGGTGATTGATATTGGCGGGGATGATGGCGCGGCCGCGGGCGATTTCATCGCGCACGAATTCCGGCGTGACGAAGGCCGGGATCGATGCGCCGAAATGTTCGCCATCGGCAAGACGCGCCTCGGCGCCTTCGACCATCTGCGCGCGGCCGAGATTTTCACGATGCGCGACGAAGATCATCTCTTCGGTGATGATCCCGGCCCTGGCATATTCATATTGCGTGACGATCTTCTCGGGGTCGCCAACGCGCGGCGAGGTCGCGGCGGGGCATGGCGGCACGAGCCTTTCCGGCGAGACCGAGCCATTGTCCTCCGGCTTTACGGCGCGGCCTCCATAGGTATGGTTATAGCGCTTCGCGAGCCAGGGCGCGCGAATGCGCGGCAGGCCGGCGGCGAGATCGATATGGGCGCCTTCTTCCGAATAGGGGCCTGACGCATCATAGACGCGCACGGGCGGCTCGTTGGCCGACGGATCGAGCGCGATCTCGCGGAAGGGCACGAGAATGTCGTCGCGGCCTTCGGCGCGATGATAGATCTTGCGCGAGCCGGGCAGAGAGCCGGTCGTGACGCTTTGCGGAACGAGCGTTTCGGGTTTGGGCTGAATGTTCATGTCGCTTCGTCCTCCGCCGACGTTATGCTTTTATTCCGCTCATGATCCCGAAAAGTCGAGCCGACTTTTCGGGATCATGCTGTTGCGAGGCCGGCGCTATGGAGAAGACGGATTTGCGCTTACCGCAAAGGCCGGTCCCTGCGCTGGCATTATCCAGTTTCAGGTTCGATGGGTGTGATCTCAGCCGCCGATATAGGCAGCACCCCAGGGCTCAACGAACATAGAGCGCAATCATCGGCGCGGCAAGCCGTGGATTTCGAAGGCTCGGCTGAGCAGCATCGAGCCGCTCATCAAAAGTGCGGCAACAAAAAAGCGGGACCTAAGTCCCGCTTTTGAATGTGGAGATGAAAGGCGACGGCGGAATTACTCGCCGACGGGATCCGTCGCTGTGGCTTCGCCGCGAAAATCCTCGTTCGGACCCTCAGCCTTACGGCGGCGGCGGCGCGGGCGCAGAAGATAGTTATCGGCTTCGCGCTCGGCGTCGGGCTGCATCATGGTGCGCGGCAGGCCTTCGTCACCGGCGCTTTCAATATGGACCTCGGGCTGCAGACGCACGGGCGCGGTGATGAAGGCCGGCAAAGCGGCTTCATTGTCGGGGATCAGCGGGCGCGGCTCGCGATATTCGCGCCGTCCGCCGCCGCGTGAACCATTGCCGCGCGAGTCCGGATCGCGGTTCTGACTCTGCCGCTCCTGATAGGGCTGCCTGTCCTGGTAGGTGCGCTCCGGATTGCGGTCCTGGTACGTCCGCTCTTGATTGCGGTCTTGGCCCTGGAAGCCGCGGTCCTGATTGCGATCTTGATTACGATCCTGACCCTGGAAATTCCGCTCCGGGCGCGGGCCGCGCTCTTGACGTTCAGGCCGCTCGTAATTTTGCCGGCCGTTATTATGGCTGCCGTTGCCATTATTGTTGTAATAGGGCCGCTCCTGATAGGGCTGAGCCTCGTTGGCCGGAGGCTGCTGCGCGTAGGGTTGCTGCGTCGCCGCCGCGGGGGCAAAGCGTTCCGGCGGGGACGCGAAGCGATCCGGCAGACCGCCGAAATCGTCCTCATCATCCTCTTCCTCGGTCTCGGCTTCGCCCGGCTGGCGCTGGTAGCCATAGGCCGCTTGCTGCTGAGCTTGCTGAGCCGCTGCGATCAGCCGGAAATAATGCTCGGCATGCTGGAGGTAGCTTTCGGCCATCACGGGATCGCCGGAAGATTGGGCATCGCGGGCGAGCTGGAGATATTTTTCGCCAACGTGATGGGCTGTGCCACGGATTTTGACGTCTGGACCGTTTGATTCGTAGGACCGCGTCAACGGGTTCGGCGCCTTGCGGTTGTTGCTACGCCCGCCGCGCATACGCTTGTTCTGACCTGGTCTCATTGATGTTCCTTGAGTGGCAACATAAGCCGCAATCCCCACATCGCCTCACCGGCGTGTTGGTCCAGCCATTGATGAACCGTCTGAATGCGAAGACGCTTGCGGATATGGCTCTCCGGCCTAGCAAGAATTCCGCGCACGAACAGCCGTGGCTTAGTCCTCAACCCTCGATTGCCTTGGGGTCTCAGAGTTCGGGAAAATCACCTCGACAACGCTGTGCCATATCGTCTTGCGGAGATGGAAATCGCTCAATCCGTCATGAGGCCTGTCAGACGGAGGCGATCTCAACACCTTGCCGTGCCATAACATCAGCAGCGAAAGGTAATTCTTGGCGCGAAGCCTAATCGTTTTCGGCAAAAACGCCAAGTGGTTTCATAGGCGCCCTTCAGAATTATATTTGATGCCTCCGCCCTGTGGCGAAATTGTCACGCTCACGCTGGCCGAATGGAATCGATTCCAAAGATTGGCCTAGAGCCTTTTTGGTTCTGATTGAATCAGAACCGAGGCTCTATGAATTTGTTTTTGATGCGCTTTACTTCACGCAAAGCATCATCCGCTTCGCTCGAAACGCTTTAGATTTTAGAAGCTCAGGGCTGAATTTCAAGTCCCGCCAAGATGACGCGTTCGCGCCCAGCCAGATCGCGCCTTCTACCGATGGGTTCCAACCCGCAAGAGCGCAGAATCGAGTCGACAGCGGCAGCTTGGTCCGCGCCCAACTCGAAGGCCAGAATGCCGCGCGGTGCGAGATGCGACGCGGCTGCCGAGGCTATGGCGCGATAGGCCTCAAGCCCATCCACGCCGCCATCGAGCGCAAGGCGCGGATCATAGAGCCTGACTTCCGGGTCGAGCCCGGCGACCGCTTCCGCCTCTATATAGGGCGGGTTCGAGACGATTACATCGAAGCGTCCGGAGATTGGCGCCAGCCAACGGCCGGCCAGGATGAAAGCGCGGCCGCAGAGACCCAAAGCATCGAGATTTTGTCGGGCGATCGCGCAGGCCGCGGGCGAGAGATCGACGCCAAAACCGATCGCCCGCGGAAACTGGCGAAGCAGCGCGCCAAGAATTGCGCCCGACCCCGTGCCGAGATCGAGCAGCCGCAAAGCTTCGTTTGCGCGGCCCCCAAGCGCCGACAGAATCGCCTCGACCAGCGTTTCCGTATCGGGCCTTGGATCAAGCACGGCAGGACCCACGGCATAGGTTTCGCCGAAGAACTCGCGTCGTCCCAAAATGCGCGACACGGGTTCGCGCGCGAGACGCCGCTTTGCAAAAGCCATCAAGCTGGAGGCTGCCTCGCCGAGCGGCAGATCCGGGTCGCGCAGGAGCCCGGCATGATCGATGCCGAGCGCCGCGCAGGTGAGCACGCGGGCATCGAGTGCGGCGCTGTCGAGGCCAGCTTTGGTAAAGGCTTCGGTCAAAGCGCGTTGGGCCTTTGCCCGGCTCATATTGCCATCGAGGGTGAGCGGCGCGCTCACGCCGCCGGCTGGCCGGCTGCCTTGACAAGGATACGCGTCAGGCGGTCGGCGAATTTCGGCGCATCGGCCGGCTTCTCGCCTTCCATCAGCCGCGCTTCGTCGAAGAGCAGCCAGACGATATCGGCGAAGGCCTCTTTGTCTTTGCCGCCGACATGGGCCGCGAGCGCGGTCAGCAAGGGATGCGACGGATTGACTTCGAGCACGGGCTTCGAGAGTGCAACGGCCTGGCCGTGTTGCGCCAGCATTTGCTCAAGCCGCCGGTCGAGACCGCTTTCCGATGCGATGAGGCATGCGGGGCTTTCCGACAGGCGGTCGGACGCCCGCACATCCTCCACGACATCGGCGAGTTCCTGTTTCATCAGAGCAAGAAGGCTCGCCAATCCGGCGGAAGTTTCCTCGCTCGCAGCCGGCGGCGCACCTTCCTTCAAGGGAATGCTCTTGATGTCGGCGACGCCTTGCGAGACGGATTTGAATGGCTTGCCGTCGAAGCCAACCGCGGTGCCGACCCAAAAGGCATCGACGGGATCGGGCAGCAGCAAAACCTCGATGCCGCGGGCGCGGAATCCTTCAAGCTGCGGGCTCGATGCAAGCCGCTTCAGATCGTCGCCAAGCAGATAATAGACGGCGGTCTGATTTTCCTTGAGACCGGCCACGTAATCGGCCAGCGTACGCTTGCCTTCGGGATAGGATGAGGTTGCAAAGCGCGCGAGCTTGAACAGCGTGTCGCGACGCTCCGGGTCTTCGTAAAGACCTTCCTTCAAGACGCTGCCGAAATGCTCCCAGACCTTGTCGAAGGCGGCTGCGTCGGTTTCGGCCAATTTAGTCAAGTCCTGCAGGATGCGATTCGTGACGCCCTTCTTGATCGCCGCGAAAAGCGGGCTTTCCTGAATCATCTCGCGTGAGAGATTGAGCGGCAGATCGGCCGTATCGACGACAAGGCTGACGAAGCGCAGCCATCTCGGCATGATATCGGCGTCGGGCGCGATCAGGACATGGCGCACATAGAGTTTCGAGCGGCCCTTGCGGGCGGGATCGAAGAGATCGAAAGGCTGGCTGCCCGGCACGAAGGCGAGCACGGTATATTCATAGCGCCCTTCGGCGCGCCAATGCAGCGTCAGCGCGGGGTCGTCGAATTGGCCCGAAATGCTGTGATAGAGCTCCTCATATTGCTCCTTTGTGATGCTGCTTTTGGGCTTTTCCCAAAGCGCGCCGCCCTCGCTCAAGACCTTCGGCTCGGCACCGGGCGAAGCGATCAGTGCGATCGGAATGGCGAGCGCGCCCGAATGTTCGCGAACGATCCGCTCGATGCGATAGTCTTCGAGATAATCCTTCGATCCTTCGTTGAGGGTCAGGATCACACGCGTGCCCCGTGCGGGGGCTTTATCGAGCGCGAGCGGCGCGATGGAAAATGTGCCCTTGCCGTCCGAACTCCAGACATGAGCCTCGTCGGAACCCGCGCGGCGCGATTCCACGTCGACATGCTCGGCCACCATGAAGGCTGCGTAGAAGCCGATGCCGAATTGCCCGATCAACTCGGCACCGACAGGCTGCCCCTCAGTGCTCTCGGCGGTGAGCTTGTCGAGATAGGCCTTCGTGCCCGAGCGCGCGATCGTGCCGAGCGAATCGGACAATTCCTCGGCCGACATGCCGATCCCATTATCCTCGACGCTGAGCTGTCCAGCTTCCTTGTCGATGGTGATCTTGACGCTGAAAGGCGCCTCGCTTGCCATGAGCGATGGATTGGACAGGGCCTCGTAGCGCAATTTCTCGCAGGCATCGGCTGCGTTGGAGAGAAGTTCGCGCAGGAAAATATCGCGGTCCGAATAGACCGAATGAACCATCAAATAGAGAAGTCTGGCGACATCCGCCTGAAACACATGCGATTGAGCTTCGACCTCAGACATATTGCTCCCCTGTCACCCTTGAGCCGGGCTCTATAGCGGCTCTTGCGCCGCGCCGCGCGCCAAAGTCCTAGACCTAGAACAGGGGACGTTCAGGTAGAATCGTTTGGCGCGTCATGCGCGGACTTGATCCGCGCATCCAGGCACGACTCGCCACCCGAGCGCCTGGATGACCGGGTCAAGCCCGGCCATGACGCAACTGAAGGTCCGATGCTCTAGCTGTCGGCGCTCATATCGCCGCACTCGGGGAAAGATTCAAGAAGACTCGTCAAGGAGCCGGGAATCGCCCACGGAAAACGGAGACCGAACGAGAAGAGCCGGCCGAAGCGAACTTCGAGCCGGCTCCTGTGCCGCCGCGCTAAACCTAAACTCACTCGAACCAATGGTCCCGGGGGGCTGGGGGGCTGACGAATCCGGGGCGCATCTATCGGGCGGCGCGATGACAGATTGAAGTCTCACTTTTCTCTGCGGCAGGTGCTGGGCTGCAAAGCGGCAAAACTATGATTTGCCCGTGCCTTAGCCGGGTATGGCGAGAGCTGAGGCAGGGGCAAGGGATTGAGCTTTCGAGGCAATTTGAAGGAGCCGCTTGTTTTGACGGCAAATATCACGTTGTCGTTATTCGGAAATCGCCGGGATCGGAAGGGCGTAGGCCGCGCTTTAAGAGCTGTTTCGGTGCTTGAACTTATTCCGAAACGCCTCCAGTTTTTTGGGATCATGCTCTGCCGTCGCAAATCCGTTACAGAAAGCTTGCCGCAGGGCCCGCTTCGCGCGATCATTGAGGCTTGGTTCCAGCGGATGACGGGCGCATGAGCGATTTGGAGTTGGATGACGATAATCAGGCCGCGGCCCGGGCCGAGCGGGGAATTTTCCCCATGCAGGCGGCGGCCCGCCAGAAACCGGCGCCTGAAATCGTCTCCTTCGATCGCCAGGA
The DNA here is from genome assembly GCA_015655535.1 of Hyphomicrobiales bacterium. Taxonomy (GTDB): domain Bacteria; phylum Pseudomonadota; class Alphaproteobacteria; order Rhizobiales; family Beijerinckiaceae; genus Methyloferula. Next base: position 6,392 of record JAATEW010000366.1, read on the forward strand.
ACTGCGCGAAATTCTGAACCTCTACGGCCGAAAGGTCGCGGAGGGCGAATGGCGCGATTACGCCATCGATTTCAACGCGCAGGGGGCCATCTTCTCGATCTTCCGGCGCGCCAGCGAATATCCGCTCTACCGCATCTTCAAGAACCCGCGCCTGGCCCGCAAGCAAGGCGCCTATTCCGTCGTCGCCGCGTCGGGGCTCGTCTTGAAGCGCGGGCATGAGCTGAAAAACGTCATCCGCGTTTTGGACAAGAAGCTGACGCTCGTTTCGGGTTAAGCACGAACTCATAGGGGTGTGCGAACCCTCTCCCCTTGCGGGAGAGGGCAGCAGAGGCAGTCTGCCGGGTGAGGGGTTACAGTCTCATCCGGATGGATCGGAACCCCTCATCCGGCTTGCTTCGCAAGCCACCTTCTCCCGCAAGGGGAGAAGGAAGCGCACAAATCTTTAACCGCTTCAGCCGGACCATTGAACGATATGAACGACAGCTATTGGACCTTCTGGGATGGCAGCAAGGTGGATAGACCCGAAGCGCAGGATTATCTCGACCTTTTCGGCCAATATAAAAAGGATTTCGGGCCAGTCTATACGGAGCCGGAGGACGACCGCTACCGGCTGCTGTTCGACCAGATCTGCAGGCTCCTCGTGCAGCCGTCCAATTTCAATCTCTCGATGCCGCAGGAATTCCGGGCGACCGCACAGCGCTACCTCGCGGGCGAGGCGTCCACCGTCGCGCATGTGCGCGATCCAGAGATCCGGCATTTTATGCTGAGCGATCTCTATGATTACGTGCACCTGCGTCAGAAGATGGGCGGGCCGGCCTGGTAAAGGCTAGATCCTAGCCTCGGTTTGCGACCGGCCTTGTTTTGCCGCACGGCCGCGTCACCAGATAGATGCCCAAGACAACCGGCAGGATGCCGAGAAGATCCTGGGCGACGATATGTTCGCCGAGAACGAGCCACGCAAACAGCATGGCAAGCGGCGGCATCAGAAAGTGAAACGAACTCGCAGCCGTCGCGCCGCAGACCGTGAGCAGGTGGAACCATAAGAGAAACGCCAATATGGATCCGCACAGCACGAGGAAGGCGAAAGCGCCGATGAGCCGCGCGCTGGGCACGATGTCGCCAAGGCTGGAGACGCTGAGCGCGACAGGCGCGAGCAGAAGGCCTCCCGACAGATTTTGGATGCCGTTGCCGATCCATAAATTGCCCTTGGGTGCGAAGAGCTTGAACAGGATCGTCCCGGCGACGATCGAGGCGAGCGACACAAGCGTGAACAAAATACCGTGCAGGCTGTCGGTACCCGCCGAAAGACGATGGGCGACGATGAAGGCGACGCCGATCACGCCAAGGAAAAGGCCGGCGAGTTTTCGCCATGTCAGCGCTTCGCCGAGGAAGATCGCCGCCAATAGAGCGGTGAAGACCGGATTGGCGCTCACGATCAAGCCGCCGAGACCGGCCGATATGGACTGAAGCCCGACATAGGCAAAGCCGAGATAGAGGGCATTATTGGCGACGCCGAGGATCGCGAATACGCCGATCTCGCGCCATGACAATGACCAGGCCTCGCGCAGCAAGGCTGTGAAGCCGAGGATGAGAAGGCCCGCCGCCAGGAAGCGCCCAGAGAGGAGGAGAAGCGGCGGGCAATCCATGACGCCGACTTTGCCGGCGACGAAGGCAAAGCTCCACAGCACGCAAAAGGCGCCGATATAGACCGGCAGCAGATTGAAAGTGGCGCGGGACACGCCTTGGGCCGGTGCCAGGGGCACGGGCGCTTCGGACATTGGGGCTTCGGACATGGGGGCTTCTCCTATGGCCCCTATTTGGCCCAACCTCTTTTCATTTGAAAATTAAATGATAAAATCATTATCAGTGGAAAAATGGATGTATTTAAATGTTTTATCTCGATCTTTTGCGCAGCTTCGTTTCGGTGGTGGATGCTGGCGGCTTCCCCCGCGCCGGCGAGCGCGTGCACCGGACACAATCCACGGTCAGCCAGCAGATCAAGCGGCTGGAAGAGGATTTGAGGCGTCCCCTGTTCCATCGGATCGGCAAGCAGGTTATCCCGACCGAGGACGGGGAACGTATGCTCTCCTATGCGCGGCGGATTCTCTCCCTCGTCGACGAGGCGCGCGATGTGCTCACCCGCCCCGTTCAGGACGGAGCGGTGCGGCTCGGCATTCCGGAGGATTTCGCCGCCTATAGGCTTACGCAATTGCTTGCAAGCTGCGCCCGCTCGCGGCCGGGGCTGCGGCTCGATGTGCGCGCCGATCAGAGCCTCTATCTCCGGCGCGATCTTGAACGCGGCGACTTGGACCTCGTCTTGCTGAAACGCGATGCGGGCGAAAAGGGCGGTCTCGCCGTTTGGCCGGAGCGCGTCTATTGGGTGACCAGCAAATCCCATCCGGTCGATCTCTCTGCCACCTCCATTCCGCTCATTGGTTTTCCTGCCGGCTGCATTTATCGCGCGCGGGCGATTCACGCGATGGAATCGGCTGGACGCGCCTGGCATATGGCCTATTCGAGTTCGAGTTTGACGGGTATCCAGGCAGCCGTCGCGGCTGGATTGGGTCTCAGCATCCTGTCCGATATCGCCATTCAGCCGGACCATCGCGTGCTGACGGCGAAGGATGGCTTCGCGCCGATCGACAAGACCGAGATGGCGCTTGTCGCCGCGCCCGTCGCCAATACGGCGGCGTTGCGGCTCGCCGACAACCTCGCCCAATTCTGCGGTTCGGTGCGGGCCGAACGTGTTGGCGATGAAGCGGGATCGCGCACGTCCGGGGCGCCTGAAACCGTCGTTTCATGCTGACCTGATAGCCACTACATATCCGAGGACCGATGCCGTTTTGGAGGGTTCCGATGATATCGCACGACACCTTCATAGACGGTCTTCCGAAAGTCGAGCTGCATCTTCATATCGAAGGCACGCTGGAGCCGCGGATGCTCTGGGACAAGGCCGCCGAGCACGGACTCAAGCTGCCGTTCCAATCGGTCGATGAGATCGAGAGAGCCTATAATTTTGGGAATCTTCAGGATTTTCTCGACATCTATTACCAAGGGATGAACGCCCTGAGGTCGGAGCGCGATTTTTACGACCTCACCTTCGCCTATCTTGAAAAAGCCCATGCGCAAGCTGTGATGCACGCGGAGATTTTCTTCGATCCGCAAGGCCATACGTCGCGCGGATTGCCGTTCGAAGTTCCCTTGAACGGCATTACGCAGGCACTGGCCGATGGCAGGGAAAAGCTCGGCATCAGCTCGGGCCTCATCATGTGTTTTTTGCGCCATCTCGACGAAGCCGCCGCCTTCGACACGCTGAACCAGGCGCTGCCCTATAGAACGCATATTCTGGGCGTCGGGCTCGACAGCAGCGAACTCGGCCATCCGCCTTCAAAGTTCGAGAAAGTCTTCGCCGCGGCGCGTGGCGAGGGCTTCCGCATCACCGCCCATGCCGGGGAAGAAGGCCCGCCCGTGTATGTCTGGGAAGCGCTCGACCTCTTGAAGATCGAGCGCCTCGACCACGGCAACCGGTCTTTGGAGGACCCGAAGCTGGTGGAGAGGCTGGTGGCTTCGGGCATGGGTCTCACCGTCTGCCCGTTGAGCAATTTGAAGCTCTGCGGGATCAAGGATATGCGCGAGCATCCCTTGAAGAGAATGCTCGACCTTGGCCTGAAAGCCGGGGTCAATTCCGACGATCCGGCCTATTTCGGCGGCTATGTGAACGAGAATTACAAGGCGGTGACGGCGGCGCTTGGCCTCGAGCCGCATCATCTCGTCACGTTGGCGCGAAACGGCATCGATGCCAGTTTCCTCGGCGACGCGGAGAAGACGGTCCTGCGCGACAGGCTCGACCTTTATGCCGCGGCGCATTGACCGAGGGTTTCGAGACAAACTCCCGATATCGGGCCGCCTCCGCACCCCTGGTCCAAGCCGTTTTTCTCCCTACATACACATTGCGAGAGACGCTTTAGCTGAAGGTCTCTTACTTGCTGTGTCTTCACATGAAAGAACGCAAACATGCATGTGACTATTGAGAACGCAGAATTGGCGATTGAAGCTGCCGTCAAAAAGGCAAAAGAGCTCGGAATCCAGAGCTGTATCGCTGTGGTCGATTCCGGCGGCAATCTGAAGGCCTTTTACCGGATGGACGATGCCTGGGTCGGCTCGATCGACGTCTCGATCAAGAAGGCGAAAACGGCCCTCTTCTTCGGCATGCCGACGGGTGAGATCGGCAAATTGTCCCAGCCTGGCAAGCCGCTTTACGGGATCGAGCATTCGAACGAAGGGCTGATCACCTTTCCGGGCGGTCTGCCGATTGTCGATAAGGATGGCGTGATGGAAGGCGCGATCGGTACCAGCGGCTCGACCGTCGAAAACGACCATACGGTCGCAGCGGCGGGCGTTGCTGTTGTCGGCGTGAGCGACATCCCGGCGCATCCCTGGCGGACGTAATCTGAAAGCATCGGGCGAATCCTTCTCCCGCTTGCGGGAGAAGGTGGCCCTGCCGTCAGGCAGGGTCGGATGAGGGGTGGTTGCCACTGACTGGGCGCAGCTTTGTTGATCATGGCCCCATGATCGTTCGGCTTACGCATCGCAGGCTTTCCCAAGCACGCCGCCTACGCGGGGCGATGACGGTAGCTGAGACAATTCTTTGGAAAAGTCTCCGCAACCGAGGCTTTGGATGGAAATTCCGGAGACAAGTGCCCATCGGCCCCTACGTCGCCGACTTCGTATGCATAGAAGTCAAACTTATCGTCGAATTGGATGGACCACCGCACGACGATCCCAAACAAAAAAGCCATGATGCTGAACGGGATATTTGGCTTCAGACACGCGGGTGGCGCGTCTTGCGTGTTCCAAACGATATCGTTATCGGAGGTGGCAACATCGTCTTGGAAATGATCGACAGCGCGATCAAAATGGCGATTGCCCAATAAAGCGCGGCCGAATGAACGAAACCATCCCTCATCCGACCCTCGCTAACGCGAGGGCCACCTTCTCCCCTTGCGGGAGAAGGACGCGCACCAAAATCCGAGTTTCACACCACCTTCGGCAGGAAGCTCTTGCCATCTTGCACGATGAAATCCCACATGGCCTGACCGATCGGGCTCAGAATATGATCGGCGCGGTGGACGACGAACCATTCGCGCATGATTGGCAGGCCGACGACGTCCAAGACGACAAGCCGGCCCGCCGCGACTTCCGCCTCGATCGTATGGGCTGAAATCAGCGCCAGACCTAAGCCCGCCATGATCGCCTGTTTGATCGTCTCGTTGGAGCCGATCTCGATTCCGATGCGCGGCTGGCGCACGACGATCCCGCCCAGGAAATAATCAAAAATCCCGCGCGTGCCGGAGCCCGGCTCCCGCACGATGAAGCTTTCGCTCGAGAGCTCGGCCTTGTCGATCGCCTTGCGCTGCGCCAATTGATGATCGGGCGCGGCAATGACCACTTGCGGATGCTGGCCGAAATATTCAGACGATACCTCGAAATCGAGCAGCGGCCGGCCCATCATGGCAAGGTCGATCGAATAATCGCGGAGCGACTCGATGATTTCCTGCCGGTTCCCGACCGAGATCGAGACTTCGATGCGGGGATTCTGCTTTGAAAAAGCGGCGATCAGGCGCGGCGCGAAATATTTCGCCGTGGAGACGACTCCGACCGTCACCCGTCCGGCCTTCTTGTCGCGAATGGCGGTCAGCGTATTATCGAGATCGTTCAGGACGGGATGTATGCGCGTCGCGGCATTGACGACTTCCTGGCCGGCGTCGGTCAGGCGCAAGCGCCCGCCGATTCTGTCGAACAGCAGGGTCTGGGCATCCTCTTCGAGATGCTTTATGCGCGAGGTCAAGGTGGCCGCGGTGACATTCAGCGTTTCCGCTGCCATGGCGATCGTGCCTGCCTGGGCCACCGCCCGGATGGTCATCAATTGTTTGAGGGTCAACCGCCGCATCCCCGGAGGCTAAATTTTCTTGAGCAATATCTCAATATATTTCACTTTATTTTTCCCCAGCGAACGCCGAGATGGTCTTGGCGGCAAAGCCGAATGGTCAGGGTGGAAATGACGGCATCAACTCAAACTGTTGAATTACAGTCCTTTCTCAGCCAAATCGCCGACCGGGACAAGGGGCTCACGGCGGCTTGCGCCGCGATTGCCGAGATCGGGGTCGCTGCGGCCGAAATGGCGGAGCTGATCGCGCTCGGCCGCCTCTATGGAAGCATAGGCGCAAGCACGGACCATAAGAACACGGACGGCGACGTTCAAAAGCAATTGGACATTATCGCCGATGAGAAATTCATCGCGGCCTTGCGCCGTGCCCCGGTCGCCGTCGTCGTGTCGGAGGAATTGAACGAGCCTTTGGTTCTAAACGATGGCGCGCCCATCGTGGTGGCGATCGATCCGCTCGACGGCTCGTCCAACATCGACGCGAATGTGTCGATCGGCACGATTTTCTCGATCCTGCCGGTGCTGTCAGGCGCCGGCGAACCCACGGCGCATTTCCTTCAGCCGGGCCGCGTGCAGCTTGCGGCGGGCTTTGCCGTCTATGGCCCGCAAACCTCGCTCGTTCTGGCGATTGCCGGAAAGACCCAGATCTTCACCTTCGACCGGCGGGTCGGCGCATTCATCCGCACGTCCGCCGACGTGCAGATCAAGGAAGACGCGACTGAATATGCGATCAATGCTTCGAATTACCGGCATTGGGATCCGTCGGTGCGTATTTTTATCGACGATTGCGTGAAGGGGGCCGATGGTCCCTTTGGCCGCAATTATAATATGCGCTGGATTGCGTCTCTGGTGGCCGAAGCCTATCGCATTCTCTTGCGCGGCGGCCTCTTCCTTTATCCGGGCGATCATCGCGAAGGCTATGCGGACGGGCGGCTGCGCCTCACCTATGAGGCCAATCCGATGGCGCTCGTCGCCGAGAACGCGGGTGGGGCCGCAACCGATGGGCATCGCCGGATTCTCGATATTCTGCCGGCCGGCATTCATGTCCGCTCGCCGCTGATCTTCGGCTCGGTTTGGCTCGTCGATCTCGTTTCGCGGTTCTATGCCGATCCGCACTTTTCTCCCGAGCGCGCGCCTCTCTTTGCGCAGCGCGGCCTGATGCGTGGTTGAGCGAAAAGGGTCTTTATGTCAGCCAGACATCCGATCATCTCGGTTACAGGTTCATCGGGCGCGGGCACGACGTCCGTCAAGCGGACGTTCGAGCAGATTCTGCGGCGCGAGAAAGTCGCCGCTGCTTTCATCGAGGGGGACGCGTTTCACCGCTACGATCGCGGTCAGATGAAAAAAGTGATGGCCGAGGAAGAGGCGAAAGGAAATCGCCATTTCAGCCATTTCGGCCCAACCGCCAATCTGCTCGAGGAACTTGAAGCTGTCTTCCGCAATTACGCGGAGAGTGGCCAGGCCAAGACAAGGCACTATGTGCACGATCTGGATGAAGCTGAGCTTTATTCCGCGGCGCCTGGCACGTTCACGCCCTGGGAGCCGTTGCCGGAGAAGAGCGATCTCCTATTTTACGAAGGCCTGCATGGTGCCATCGTGACCGACAACGCCAATATCGCGCAATATGCGGATTTGAAGATCGGTGTCGTGCCGGTTCTCAATCTCGAATGGATTCAAAAGATCCATCGCGACAAGGATGCGCGGGGCTATTCGACCGAAGATGTGATGGACACAATTTTGCGCCGCATGCCGGACTATGTGCATTACATCTGCCCGCAATTTACCGAGACCGATATCAACTTCCAACGCGTGCCGACGGTCGACACGTCAAACCCGTTTACGGCCAAATGGATTCCGACGCCGGATGAATCCATGGTGATTATCCGTTTCCGGACCCCACGCGGCATCGACTTTTCCTATTTGCGATCGATGATTCACGACAGTTTCATGTCGCGCGCCAATTCGATCGTCGTTCCGGGCGGCAAGCTCGATCTCGCAATGCAACTGATTCTCACCCCGTTCATCCTGCAAATGGTTGAACGGAGCCGACGGCTAAGCTGAGGAGTGCGCACATGAATATGGTGCCGAAAATCACAAGCCCCGCGACGCATGACGAGATGGCCAATGCCATTCGCGCGCTGGCGATGGACGCCGTCGAGAAAGCCAATTCCGGTCATCCCGGCATGCCCATGGGCATTGCCGATGTCGCGACCGTGCTCTTCACGCGCTTTTTGAAATATGATCCCACCGCGCCGCAATGGCCCGACCGCGATCGCTTCGTGCTGTCGGCGGGTCATGGCTCGATGCTGCTTTACGCGGTTCTCTATCTGACCGGCTATGGGCTGACGATCGAGGACATCAAGAATTTCCGCCAGCTCGGCTCGAAGACACCGGGCCATCCCGAATATGGCCACACCGTCGGCGTCGAGACGACGACGGGTCCGTTGGGCCAGGGGGTGGCGACATCCGTCGGCATGGCGCTCGCCGAACGTATGCTGGCTACGCGCTACGGCAACGAACTCGTCGATCACTACACCTATGTGATCGCGGGCGACGGCTGCCTGATGGAGGGCGTCAGCCAGGAGGCCATCGCGCTCGCGGGTCATCTCAAGCTGAATAAGCTCATCCTCTTCTGGGACGACAACGGGATCACGATCGACGGCAAGGTCGAACTGGCCGACTCGGTCGATCAGGTCAAGCGCTTCGAGGCGGCGGGCTGGGCCGCTTCGCACATCGACGGGCACGATCCCGAAGCCATCGCCAAGGCGATCGAGGCGGCGCAAAAGTCCGACAGGCCGGTGATGATCGCCTGCAAGACGACGATCGGTTTCGGTGCGCCGACGAAGGCCGGCACGGCCGGCGTCCATGGTGCCGCACTGGGGCCTGAGGAATTGGCAGGTGCCAAAAAGGCGCTCGGCTGGACGGCGCCCGCTTTCGAAATTCCCCAGCATATCGCTGCCGCCTGGGCCGAGGCGGGGCGCCTCAATGTCGGCGCGCGCGAGGCTTGGGAGAAGCGTCACGCGGCTCTCGCGAAAGATGTGGCGGACCGCTACAAAGCCGATCTCTCGGGCGATCTTCTGCCGGCCGTCGCGCAGGATATCGAGGCTTTCAAGAAGGCTGCGAGCGAAGGAGGCGCGGCGCAGGCGAGCCGGACCTCGTCGCAGAAGATTCTCGATCAGATCGCCAAGACGCAGCCCAATCTGATCGGCGGCTCGGCCGACCTTACTCATTCCAATCTCACCCATGCCGCAGGCACGGTGAGCGTGACGGCTGAGAATTACGGCGGCACCTATATTCATTACGGCATCCGCGAATTCGGCATGGCGGCTGCGATGAACGGTCTCGCGCTGCATGGCGGATTCATCCCCTATGGCGGCACGTTTCTTATCTTCTCGGATTATGCGCGCCCGGCAATCCGCCTCGCGGCCCTGATGGGCGTGCGCGCCGTCTATGTGCTGACGCATGATTCGATCGGCCTTGGCGAAGACGGCCCGACGCATCAGCCGGTCGAACAGCTCGCCGCTTTGCGCGCGATCCCCAATCTTCTCGTGTTCCGGCCGGGCGATGCGGTCGAGACGGCGGAAGCCTGGGAATTGGCCTTGCAGCACCGAACCGGGCCTTCGGCTCTGGCGCTCTCGCGGCAAAACCTGCCGATCTCGCGCAAGACGCACACCAAGGAAAACCTGTCCGCCAAAGGCGGTTATCTGCTGCGCGAGCCCGCGAAGCCGCGCGACATTACTTTGATCGCGACGGGCTCCGAAGTCGGCCTCGCCATGCAGGCGGCCGAAAAGCTTGCGGGCGAAGGCATAGAGGCGGCGGTCGTGTCCGTGCCATGCTTTGAATTGTTCGCGCAACAATCACCGGATTACCGCGCAACCGTTCTCGGCACCGCGCTGCGCATCGGCATAGAGGCGGCGATCCGGCAGAGCTGGGACCTTATCCTGCGACCGGAAGATCCTTTCGTCGGCATGCATTCTTTCGGTGCGAGTGCGCCGGCGGCCGATCTCTACAAGCATTTCGGGATTACGGTGGATGCCGTCATAGCCGACGCGAAATCCTGCCTTAAGCGTCATGCCTAGCATCGGACCGAAAAGTGCGAAGCGGTTTTCGGATCAATCCGATGCGATTTAAAAGACTTATAAGCGCCACGCCGATTGGATATGAACGTCAACCGTTCGGATTTTAACAATAAGGTTGGAAGGCGATATCAGCCTTCCAGTATGGAATAAGACGGAGAGATATCATGGCACGCATCACTTTGCGTCAGCTTCTCGACCACGCGGCCGAGCATGATTACGGCGTTCCCTCGTTCAACATTAACAATATGGAGCAGGGCTTGGCGATCGTCGAAGCCGCCGCTTCCGTCGATGCGCCGGTCATCATCCAGGCGAGCCGCGGTGCGCGCGCCTATGCCAATGACATCATGCTGTCGAAGATGATGGAAGCGCTCGTCGAGATGTATCCCGACATCCCGATCTGCGTGCATCAGGATCACGGTAATAGCGAAGCGACCTGCCTCACCGCGATCCAATATGGCTTCACCTCGGTGATGATGGACGGCTCGCTCGAAGCCGACGCCAAGACGCCAGCGACCTATCAATATAATGTCGATATCACCCGCCGTGTCGCGGAATTCGCGCATATGGTCGGCGCCTCGGTCGAAGGCGAGTTGGGCGTGCTTGGTTCGCTCGAACATGGTTCGGGCGAGCAGGAAGACGGCCACGGCGCCGAAGGCAAGCTCTCGCTCGATCAATTGCTGACGGACCCCGATCAGGCCGTCGATTTCGTGTCGAAGACCAAGGTTGATGCACTGGCGATCGCGATGGGGACATCGCATGGCGCCTATAAATTCACCCGCAAGCCGGATGGCGACATTCTCTCGATGAAGGTCGTCGAGGCGATCCATTCCAAGCTGCCGAACACGCATCTCGTCATGCACGGCTCTTCATCTGTGCCGCAGGAATTGCAGGACGCGTTCAATGCGGCGGGCGGCGACATGCGCCAGACCTTCGGCGTGCCCGTGGAAGAGATCGTACGCGGCATCAAGTATGGCGTGCGCAAGGTCAATATAGACACCGATTGCCGCCTCGCGATGACCGGCGAATTCCGCCGCATCGCCAAGGAAAACCGTAGCGAGTTTGATCCGCGCAAATTCTTGAAGCCTGCGATGGACGCCATGCGGGCGCTCTGCAAGCAGCGCTTCGAGCAATTCGGCACGGCGGGCAATGCCTCGAAGATCAAGGTCCTGCCGATGTCGGCGATGGCCAAACGCTATGCGAGCGGCGTGCTCGATCCGGTGGTCGAGACCGGCCGTGCGGAGGCGCGCAGCGCCGCTGAATGATATTATGAAGGAGACGGATGCCATGGGTAGTGTCAAGGACGTGAGTGGCGACGCCGGAAAGCGGAGCCGCTATTCCGCCGGCGTCATGGAATATCGCTCGATGGGATATTGGGAGCCCGATTACGAGCCGAAAGACACGGACCTCATCGCTGTCTTTCGCGTCACCCCCCAGGAAGGCGTCGATCCGATCGAAGCCTCGGCCGCCGTCGCGGGTGAATCTTCCACAGCGACCTGGACCGTCGTCTGGACGGACCGCCTGACGGCTTGCGAGAAATATCGCGCGAAATGCTATCGCGTCGATCCGGTACCGAATGCGCCTGGCTCTTATTTCGCCTTCATCGCCTATGATCTCGATCTCTTCGAGCCGGGCTCGATCGCCAATCTTTCGGCGTCCATCATCGGCAATGTCTTCGGCTTCAAGCCGTTGAAGGCATTGCGGCTCGAAGACATGCGCCTGCCGGTCGCCTATGTGAAGACCTTCCAAGGTCCGGCGACGGGCATTGTCGTCGAACGCGAGCGGCTCGATAAATTCGGAAGGCCTTTGCTCGGCGCGACGGTGAAACCGAAGCTCGGCCTGTCAGGCCGCAACTATGGCCGCGTCGTCTATGAGGGGCTGAAGGGCGGGCTCGACTTCACCAAGGATGACGAGAACATCAATTCGCAGCCTTTCATGCATTGGCGCGAGCGCTTCCTCTATTGCATGGAGGCGGTCAACAAGGC
>JAATEW010000371.1 GCA_015655535.1 Hyphomicrobiales bacterium
ACTATCCCGGGGCCAACCCGACCGACACCGCCTTTTTCGCCAAGCGGCCGGTGCTGAAAAAGGCGCGTTTCGCGGCCTTCGGCATGACGAAGCGGGCAGGCCGCTCGGTTGCGAACCATCCGGGCGTCGCCAGCCTGCTCGAAGCCGATGCCGATGTCATCACTTTTGTCGCCAAGACCTGGGACTATCAGGTCCATGTCGCGCTCGGTTGCACATTGGATGAAAATCTCGAAGGCATCAGCCAGTCCATCGAGGCGGCTGCCGCGCGCGGGCGCGAAGTCATTCTCGATTGCGAGCATTTCTTCGACGGCTATAAGGCAAACCCCGTCTATGCGCTCGACTGCGCAAAAGCGGCCTATGCGGCTGGCGCGCGCTGGATCGTGCTCTGCGACACCAATGGCGGCAGCCTGCCGCATGAGGTCGAGCGCATCGTCGCCGAGGTGACGGCGCATGTGCCGGGCGCGCATCTCGGCATCCACGCGCATAATGACACCGAGCAGGCGGTGGCGAATTCGCTCGCCGCCGTGCGTGCCGGCGCAAGGCATATTCAGGGCACGCTCAACGGATTGGGCGAACGTTGTGGTAATGCCAATCTGATGTCGATCATCCCGACGCTTCTCTTGAAGAAGGATTACGCCGATCATTATGAGATCGGCGTGCCGCTCGAAAAGCTGACGCAGATCACCAAGATCAGCCACGCGCTCGACGAACTCTTGAACCGCCAGCCGAACCGCCATGCGCCCTATGTCGGGGCTTCGGCTTTTGCGACCAAGGCCGGCATTCATGCCTCGGCCGTGCTGAAGGACCCGGCGACCTACGAACATGTGACGCCCGAAAGCGTCGGCAATCAGCGCAAGGTCATCGTCTCCGATCAGGCCGGCCGGTCGAATATTCTGGCCGAGCTTGAACGCATCGGTGTCACGCTTGCGAAGGACGATCCGCGCATCAATCGCCTGCTCGACGAGGTGAAGGAAAAGGAATCGCTCGGCTATGCCTATGAAGGCGCTGAGGCTTCTTTCGAGCTGCTGGCGCGCCGCGTGCTCGGCGAAGTGCCGGATTATTTCGATGTCGAGCGCTTCAGCGTCAATGTCGAACGCCGCCACAATGCGCAGGGCGATCTCGTCACGGTCTCGGAAGCCGTGGTCAAGGTCCGCGTGCATGACGAGCTTTTGCTGTCGGCGGCCGAAGGCATAGGTCCGGTCAATGCGCTCGATCTCGCACTGCGCAAGGATCTCGGTCGCTATCAGCGCTTCATCGAGGATGTCGAACTCGTCGATTATCGCGTGCGCGTCTTTCAGGGCGGCACGGATGCGGTGACGCGCGTTCTGGTCGAATTCGCCGACAAGGACGATATGCGTTGGTCGACCGTTGGCGTCTCGGCCAACATCATCGACGCCTCGTTTCAGGCTTTGACCGACGCGATTACGTATAAGCTGCTGAAGGCGGGCGCGAAATAGGTACCGGCCTTCAGCGGGATTTTACGCCGCGTCCGAACGGCAAATTTGTCGCCTTATCTTCCGCCCAGCCCTATCCGTTAGGCTGGGCGTAAATTTATATGATGAACGGTTCGGAGCATCGGACCGAAAAGTGCGCAGCGGTTTTCGGATCAATCCGATGCGGTTTTAAAGATTTAAAGGCACCAGACCGATTCTATGTGAACCGTCCACCGTTCTAGGCGCTGATTTCGTGCCGCTGCGCTCCGAGATTGTCTATGCCGCATTCGAGCACGTCGCCCACTGCCATATATCGATTCTTGCCAAAGCCCACGCCCGGCGGCGTTCCCGTCGCTATAAGGTCGCCTGGCAATAGAACCATGTGGGTCGAGAAATAGGCTACCATCTCGTTGATGTTGAATAGCATGTCACTGGTGTTGCCTTGCTGCTCGAACTTGCCGTTCAGCTTGGTCCACATGTCCAGATTCATGCCATCGACGCCAGTCGTCAGATAGGGGCCGATGGGGCAATAGGTCGGCCGCGATTTGGCGCGCACCAGATGTTGTTGACCCTCGCTATCGACTTGCGTCGACCGGTCCGAGACGTCGTTCAGACAAACATAGCCGAAGATATAATCGGCCGCCTCGGTGGCCGCGATATCTTTTGCGGCACGGCCGATGACAATTGCGAGTTCCGTCTCCCAATCGAGCTTCACCCCTTCATTTGGACCACGCGAAATGAGATCGGAAGGTCCAATCAGAGAGGTGACCGCCTTCAGGAAGACTTCAGGCTCCGTCGGCGGCTTCATTTTGAATTCTTCGATGTGCTTCTTGTAATTGAAGCCAGTTGCTGAAATCTGCCTAATGCCGTCGATCGGCGCAAGATAAGTGAAATCACTGCTGATCGGAGAGAGGCGTGCCTTATCGACATTGGCCAGGGCGCCGGTGGCGATGGTGTCCGGCGTGATGTCGGACACGACAGGGCGCAAATCGAGGTGCACGTCCCCTTTCAAGATCACAGGAATGGCACCTTTATCCGTAAGTACGCGGGCAAACTGCTGCATGGTCTTCTTCACCTGTTTAATTTTGTCGTCTTGCGGAGCCGCTGGCGAGGAAACCACCTGATACGCGGGTTTAGGGCCGGGTGAGTCCCGTTTGCGCTTCCAGTGAGCCATTTAGGGCGGCCGTATCGCGCGGCCACGCCAAAGCTCATTTCAAATTTGTGACGAAGGATTTTTGTCGTAGTTTCGCGACAAACGTCGTAATTTTGGACGACACGAACAGCCGCTGCTCAAGACTGCAGCGAGATCGGAAGGCCACGATGTCGGACGCCGGCCACCAGCCTCCTTCCGGGGGAACCCAAGCGGTTCGTCCCGTCGCCATGTTCAGCGCCCCGGGACATCGCGATACGATCTGGTCCGATGTGAAGGGGACTGTGACGCAATCCAGAGAAATAGATTGGTCGGGCGGAACCGCGGCCGCACATAGGATTGAGAAAGTCTCTGGTGCCGCCGCCATTCGAACCCAGACGATCGAGCTGCAGTTTTCGTGGAATTCAGGTTACGTCGAGGCTGATGCCGAATCCGGGAAGCGGATTCAGGCCTATAAGAACCGACCTCGATACGGGCTCATTCTTCCGCCCGAGACTTCGGTCGAATTCAGAATCAAGGAAAAGTCGAACTACCGATTCCTATCGATTGAGTTCGAACCGGCCTATGTCCTTCGGATCGCCGAGCTGCAACAGTTGCGTTGCCTCGACGTTATCGAGACCTGGGATTACAACCACCCGCTTACCTGGCAGTTGGCGCAGGCGATCCATGAAGAATGTGAGAGCGATGCGCGGCAAGGCCTTCTCTATTGCGAGACCGCGATAATGCTCCTGGTCTTGCATGTTGTTCGGCATCTGTCGAATTATTCACATGCGCTGAATTCTTTTCGCCGGGGTGGGCTTGCGCCCAACATTCTTCGTCGTGTCTGCGAATATATGGCGAGCCGGCTGAGCGAAGACCTATCCCTTTCGGAGATCGCGAATATCGGAGACCTCTCGCCGGGGCATTTTTCTCTCGCCTTCAAGCAGTCGATAGGGATTTCCCCGCATGCGTGGTTGCGTCGGCAGCGGATCGATCACGCCAAGGCTTTGCTTCGCGACCGCGACCTCAGCCTCGCTTTCATCGCATCGGCGGTGGGCTTCGCCAATCAAAGCGCGTTCGGGGTTGCCTTCAAAAAGGAGACCGGCCTGACCCCGACAGTTTGGCGGCGGGCCAACTGGTTATAGCGGGGTGCCAGGGAACTTCTGGCCTCGACGAGGCTGATCGAATGGAGGTCTCGAAGCACGAAGGCAGCAATTAAATCTGCACATGCAGCCGCACCGAGCCGATCGACACCGGTCCGCGCATGTAGTTCATACCGGGATTGGCGACGAACTGGTAATCGGCGCTCAGAAAGACATTCGGCGTCACGCTATACGAATAATAAGTCTCGACGATGGATTCAGGCCGATAGTTCAACGTGCCGTCACCGATGTTGACGCCCAGGCCGCCGATTCTGAGAAAGTTCTGGTAGGCGCTGGAAATGCCGTTGACGGCTGTCGCCAATCCGACCTTATCCAGTGGACGCCCCCATGACGTTCCAGACAAGACAGCGCCAACGGAGATGCTGCTGTTGATGTCGGTATACATGATTTCGGATTGCCCGTTCCACCAGCCGATCCGGGTGAACAAGCCAAGATCCTTGGTCACGGCGAGCTCTGCATTGCCGACAAAGCCGAATTGCGATCGCGTCTTGCGTGTCGCCGCTATGTCCGGCGAACCGCCATCGGTCAGAGGATTGATGAGCAGGGGATTGGAAAGCGTGGCGGCATAGCTGCCCGCATAAAATTGATCCTCGAAGCCCAGGAGCCTGACAATCCCGTCCATTCCGAACAGCGAGAAATTGTGCTGAAGCTCGACGATGGACTGGCCTCGCCGGCCGATCCTCATGTCGAAATTCTCCCCATTGGACTCATCGGGCACCAGAAAATAGCCGGCGCGAACCGCCCAGTCCTTCTGGTTCAACTCAAGCACCGTCCCGTAAGTATAGCCTTGCTGATCGGCGGAATAATTGAACGCGCCGGAATCGACCAAGGCCCAATTCATGAAACCCACGCGTCC
>JAATEW010000443.1 GCA_015655535.1 Hyphomicrobiales bacterium
CGCCCTTGATGAACTCGATCTCGATGAAGGTCGGCTTGTCCGGCGCGTCCTCCGGCGAGATTGTCCTGGAATAGACGTAATCCGGCACGTCCTGCGCCGGATCTTCGAGGACTTTACCCTCGGAGGAAGCATGCAGAAGATTGGCGTCGACCGAAAACGGTGCTTCGCCCTGCTTATCTTTCGCGATCGGGATCTGATTTTGCTCGGCGAAGGTGAGAAGCGCCGTGCGCGAGGCGAACTCCCATTCGCGCCAGGGCGCGATCACTTTGATTTCTGGCTCGAGCGCATAATAGGAGAGCTCGAAGCGGACCTGATCATTGCCCTTGCCGGTCGCGCCATGCGCCACCGCGTCGGCGCCGACCTGCCGCGCGATTTCGATCTGCTTCTTGGCGATCAAGGGCCGTGCGATCGAGGTGCCGAGCAGATAGACCCCTTCATATTGCGCATTGGCGCGAAACATCGGGAAGACGTAATCGCGGACAAATTCCTCGCGCAGATCCTCGATGAAAATATGCTCCGGCTTGATGCCGAGCAGCAGCGCCTTGTCCCGCGCCGGACCCAATTCCTCCCCCTGGCCGAGATCGGCGGTAAAGGTCACCACCTCGCAGCCATAAGTCGTCTGCAGCCATTTGAGGATGATTGAAGTGTCGAGACCCCCGGAATAAGCGAGAACAACCCGTTTCACATCTTGTTTTTGCTGTGGCATTTCCAGTCCTGCATACGCCCCGAAAGCCGACTATAGTGGGGCGAGGTCCTCCTGCAAACCTGTCTTGGCTTCTGTCATATGCGGCGCCCGGTTTGGCCGCGTCGCATACCAAAACCCGATTGTCATCAGGCCCGTGAGCAATCCGCTAAAAAGAACGTCGGATAAAAAATGCGCGCCCACGGCCATCCGGCTGAGGCCTGTCGCCGCGCCGAACAGAATCGCGGCGGCCACCGCAACCCCGCGCAGCGGCGGGGGAGCCAGCGCCGCCGGCGCCATCGTCCAGAAGGAAGCGGCGGTTTCTCCCGAAGGGAACGAGCAATTCTTCTCGCAATCGCCGTCCGCCTTATAAAACGGCTGGAAGGGCGCGGTGCCGCCGAATACCTCCACATGGATCGGGCGCGGGCGATGGACATGCGCCTTGAAGACCTGATTGACGAGGAGGCCAGGGCCGAGCGCCAAAGATAGAGACAGAAAAATCATGCCCCGATGGCTTAGAATGAGGTGCCTTGGCACCATAAGCGCCAGACTGGCGAGATAGAGCAAAATCGCGCCCGCATAGATCACAAAGGGCAAAACCGACGCGAATGTGCGAAAAGCCCGCATTTCCGGCGTCGCGCCGACGAAATGCCCCGGCGCGATGAAAAACCAAGCCGCGCCCGCCAAATCGAGACCTGGCCAGAGGGCAAGCGCCGCAAGCCCAAAACTTGCTAGTAGCAGGCCTGAGATGGCGAAGGCCTTGAGGCCGATGTGTCCCGGCCTTTTTCTTTTGGATACGCATTCCGTCAAGGACGCCTCACGCGGCGAGATCGGTAAAATGAGTTTCGACATAAGCGATATCGGTCCTTTGCTGACCGAAGGGCAAATCGGGCGCCTGGAACAGCATCTGGACGTCAAGCTGCCGGAAGAGTACCGGAGCTTCCTGCTCCGCAACAATGGCGGCAAGCCGCGTCCGGATTTTTTCCCAATCCAGGGCCATAAGACCTTAACCTCCGGCAGGGTCGATCAGCTTTTTGGCCTCCGGCGTCCGGCAAAAGAGAGCAATATCGATTGGAATTACAAAAATCTGATCGGGCAATTGCCGAACTATCATTTCCCGATCGCCGCCGCGGCGGAAGGCGACATGGTCACCCTGTCGCTCGGGCGGCTCGACGAAGGCCGGATCTATTATTGGATACGCGCCGAATATAATGTCGCGGGCGATAACGAGGCCTATTTCGTCGCGGGGAATTTCACCAAGTTTTTGGACTCGCTTTACGCGGTTTCGTGATGCGGGGCGGCGCACTTGAACTGCCGCCGACCCCTCACCCTGAGGAGCAGGCATAGCCTGCGTCTCGAAGGATGAACCGCGGCCACTCCCCCTCACCCTGAGGTGCGAACCGTAGGGCGTTGCGAAGCGATGCACGTCGCAAGCAACGGGCTACAGCGAGCCTCGAAGGGCGAGGGGGATGGATAAAGCATCTATTTGATGGGCCCCTCGTCCTTCGAGACGGGTCCTGCGGACCCTCCTCAGGATGAAGGGCTTCCCCCGGCTCTACCCAACGATCAAGAAATCATGGCGCAGAGGGACCCGCGTGCCTAAATAGGCCCCATGTTCTCAAAGGAAGAAGTCGAGCGCTACGCGCGCCATATCGTGCTTCGCGATGTCGGCGGCCCCGGCCAGCAGAAGCTTAAAACAGCGCGGGTTCTCGTCGTGGGCGCGGGCGGACTCGGCTCACCGCTCATCCAATATTTGGCCGCCGCTGGCGTCGGCGAGATCGGCGTCGTCGATGACGATGAAGTCTCGCTCTCCAACCTGCAACGGCAAGTCTTGCACGGCACAGGGGACATAGGCCGGCCCAAGGTCGAGAGCGCGGCAGACGCCACCGCGAGGCTGAACCCGAATGTGAGGTTCACGCCGTTCAAAGCCCGGCTCGATACCAAGAACGCGGCTTCGATCATCCGTGGCTTCGATCTCGTCGCCGACGGATCGGATAATTTCGAGACGCGCTATCTCGTCGCCGACACATGCTTTTACGAAAAGAAGCCCTTGGTGACGGCCGCTGTCGGCGCCTTCGACGGATCGCTCACGACTTTGCGGCCGTTTGAAAAGGCCGCGAACGGGGAGCCGAATCCGACCTATCGCTGCCTTTTTCCCAGCCCCCCGCCGCCGGGCACAGTGCCCGCCTGCGCCGAAGCCGGTGTGCTCGGCGCTTTGACCGGGCTGCTCGGCACAATGATGGCGCTTGAAGTGATCCGCGAGATCGTCGGTTTCGGCGAAGGCCTCGTCGGTCGTCTGCTCCTGGTCGACGCCCTGTCGATGCGCTTCGAGACGCTCACTTATGGCTGGGACAAGGACAACCCGCTGAATGGGGCGGGGACGCCGAAGCCTGCTGCTTAAGATTCGTCGCGGCCCGGCGACCCTCGGATCAGACCTCGCCATTCATCCAATGGCGGACATTATCGGCGAGGCGGATGCGCTTTCGTCAAGGACGCATCTTCGATGCGCCGCCGAAGGCGGTGGCGAAGCCATCCTTGACGAAAGCGATCCGCTCGCCACACTCGCCGCCAAGAGATGAATGGCCCATCGTGAATGACAGTGAGGCGCATTTCTTTCAACCGTCATGCGCGGACTTGATCCGCGCATCCAGGAACGCGGTTCGGCGCAAGACGCAAATCGTTGTCAGCAACGCCTGGATAGCCGGGTCAAGCCCGGCCATGACGACTGAGAGTCCGGCAAAATGCAAAAGTAAGATTGCAGCGTTTGGTTCACGCCGCCTGCCGCGACGCCGCCAACGCCACAGCCCAGAGCGCCCGCACAGCTACCACCTCAGCCAACCTCGGCTCGCGCCGCACCTTGCCGATCGCTTCGGCCAGGCCTGAGATCGCGCGGGCCAGCCGCGCCGAGGTCCAGTTCCGCATCTGGCGTTCCATCGCGGCGGCGCGGCCATAGGTGCTGCGCGCTTTCATCTCGCCGCCCGCCGTATCCGCGCTCTCATATTCAAGCCGGGCACGGTGCAGGCTGATCGCGTGACGCAAGGCCATGGCGAGCAGCATATTGGCATCGCCGCCCTCGGCGAAGACACGCGCCGCCGTTTCCTCGACATCCTTGAACCGGCCCTCGAAGGCGCCGTCTATCGCATGATCGAAAACGAGTGCCGAGGCATCCGACACCACGGCGGCGATATGGCCGAGCCCGACATGGTCTTCGCCATGTGCATAGAGCAAAAGCTTGTCGAGCTCGGATCGCGTCGTGAGCCTGTCCTGGCCGAGCAGCGTCACGAGCAGGGTTTTGGCGCCCGCGTCGATCGCAAGGCCCGCCTTGGCGATTTCACTGTCGATCAGATGCGCGACATCCTTGGCGGAATCCGGATAGCATTCGATCGCGGCGGCATTCTTGTCGCGTTCGCAAAGGCGGCGCAACGCGGCTTCGCGTTTGAGGTTTCCCGCTTCGATCACGATGGTGCAGGCGTCGGGCGGCGTCGCCATCAACGGATCGAGCGCCACGTCGAAAGCCTTGCCCCCGGCCTCGATCAAGACCGCCTTGCGGCCGCCAAAGAGCGGCAGCGTATAGGCTTCATCGGCGAGCCGCAGCGGGTCGCCCGCGAGTTCGTCGCCGCCAAGCCGCGCCAATTGAAACGGATCTTTGGGGTCATCGACCGCCTGATTCACGATGCGGCGCACGCGCTCGGAGATCAGGCCCGCGTCGGTGCCGAAGACGAGAAAGACGAACATATGCGCCGGAGGGCGCGCCAGAAAACGGTCGGCTTCATAGCTCTTGACCGCGACCATCAGGACTTTGGAACAGCGGCCGGAGTTGGCGCCGGTTCCGGGGGCTTCGGCCCACCTGCCGCGAACACCGCCGCGATCCGGGTGCGGATCTGATCGGCGAGCCGTTCGGCATCGCGGATTTCCGCATCGCGCGCGGCGCGCACGCTGGCAAAGCGCTGGGTCGTGCGGTCATAGCTCGCAACGACGGTCGCCAGATCCTTGTAGATCGGCGGCCCGCCAGCAGCGGGCTCCAAGCGAAAATAGGCGGTGACGACGACATTGGCAGCGCTTGCTTGGCCGGTTACCGTGTCGATCAAAGGCGCCTGCGTATATTCGGACACGCTCACGAAAAGACGATAGCGCGGCGGCACACGCGAGCCGGTACCGTTGAAGCCGAAGATCAGCTCATTTTCCAGATAATGGCCGAACCGGTCGCCGATCGGTTCGATCGAGACCGCCTGCATTTCGGCGGCAACGCTGCCGCCGCCATCAGCCAAGGGCCCATAAAGCGGCTGGATGCAGCCGGAAAGCGGCGCGGCCAGCAGAAGCAGTCCAAAAGCCCATAGGGTCCTAACCGACGACATTCACGATCCTTTGCGGAACAATGATGATTTTCTTCACCGGACGGCCTTCCAGGGCCTTTTGCACAAAATCGAGGGCCAGGACCGCGGCCTCGATCGCCGCCTGATCGGCGTTACGATCGATTACGAGATCGCCGCGCTTCTTACCATTCACCTGCACGGGCAGGCTTATCACATCTTCGACGACAAGGGCAGGCTCGGCAATGGGCCAGGGCGTCTCCGCCACGGGCCGTTTATGACCGAGCCGCGCCCAGCATTCTTCCGCCAGATGCGGCATCATCGGGGCGAAAAGTTGAACCATGATGTCGCCCGCCTCGCGGAAGGCGAATCGCAGATCCTCTGCAATCTCCGGTGTTTCGACCGCGCCCACCGCGGCCGAGACCTTATTGGCGAGATCGTGGACCTGGGCGATCGCCCGATTGAACCGCAACCGGTCCAGATCCTCGCCGACCTTGATTAAGGCCCCGTGAACCACCTTGCGAAGCTCCATCGCGGGTGGCGAAAACACCGTGGGCTTGGGCATGTCGGGCGGCGAGGCCAGCTCCGCCAGTTCACCCGTGAGCCGCCACAGGCGCTGCAGGAATTTCGAGACGTTCTGCGCGCCTTCCTGCGTCCAGATCACATCGCGCTCGGGCGGCGAATCGGAGAGCATGAACCAGCGCGCCGTATCGGCCCCGAAGCTCTCGATGATCTCGTCCGGGTCGACGACATTCTTCTTCGACTTCGACATTTTCTCGATGGAGCCGATCTCGACCTCGGTCCCGCCGTCGAGCCGGAAGGCCTTGCGGCCGTCCGGCGTCTGCTCGATCCGCACGTCGGCGGGCGCGACCCAGGCGCCGTCCTTCGCCTTATAAGTCTCGTGAACCACCATGCCCTGCGTGAAAAGGCCGGTGAAAGGCTCCTTCAAATCGTCGGCATGATCGGTCATGCGCATCGCGCGCGTGAAGAAGCGCGCATAAAGCAGATGCAAGATCGCGTGTTCGATCCCGCCAATATATTGATCGACCGGCATCCAGCGCGCGACGGCTGAGGCATCCGTCGGCTCGGCCTGATCCTTCGGGTCAGTGAAGCGCAGAAAATACCAGGACGAATCGACGAATGTGTCCATCGTGTCGGTTTCGCGCCGGGCCGGGCCGCCGCAGATCGGGCAGGCGACATATTTCCAGGTCGGGTGCCGGTCGAGCGGATTGCCCGGCTGATCGAAAGTGACGTCTTTCGGCAATTCCACCGGCAGATCTTTTTCAGGTACCGGGACAACCCCGCAGGATTCGCAATGGATGATCGGGATCGGACAGCCCCAATAGCGCTGCCGCGAAATGCCCCAATCGCGCAGGCGGAAATTGATCTGGCGCTTGGCGATCGGGCGGCCGTCGAACACCGTGGCTTCGAGCCGTTTCGCGACCTCTTCCTTGGCCTCGGGAATGGAAAGCCCGTCGAGAAAGCGCGAATGGAAGAGCGTGCCCTCGCCGTCATAGGCTTCCGTCGTGATCGTGAAGCTCGCCGGATCAGCGCCGGGCGGCAGGATCACCGGCTGATTGCCGAGCCCATAGGCATTGGCGAAATCAAGGTCGCGCTGGTCATGCGCGGGACAGCCGAAGATCGCACCCGTGCCGTAATCCATCAGCACGAAATTCGCCACATAGACCGGCAGGCCCCAGTCCGCATCGAAAGGATGGCGGACCTTCAGCCCCGTGTCATAGCCCTTCTTCTCGGCCGTCTCGATCGCCGCGACCGATGTGCCGCGATGGCTGCAATCCACGATGAAATCCTTGAGCTGCTGATCGCTCTCGCCAAGCTTTTGCGCCAGCGGATGGTCAGCGGCGATCGCCAGAAACTTGGCGCCGAAGAGCGTATCCGGCCGCGTGGTATAGACTTCGAGTTCCTTTGTCTCGATAGCCGGGCTTGGCACAAGCTCGAAGCGGACCAGCAGGCCTTCCGAGCGGCCAATCCAATTCTTCTGCATCAGCCGGACTTTTTCCGGCCAATGCTCAAGCGTATCGAGCCCGTGCAGCAGATCCTCCGCCTGACTGCTGATCTTCAAGAACCATTGCGTCAGCTCGCGCTGCTCGACGAGCGCGCCGGAGCGCCAGCCGCGCCCGTCGATCACCTGCTCATTGGCAAGCACGGTATGATCGACCGGGTCCCAATTGACCTTCGCCTGTTTGCGATCGACGAGGCCCGCGGCCAGAAAATCCAGAAACAATTTCTGCTGATGTTTGTAATAGGACGGATCGCAGGTCGCGATCTCGCGCGTCCAATCGATGGAAAGCCCCATGGATTTCAACTGCGCCCGCATGGTCGCAATATTGGCATAGGTCCAATCGGCGGGATGGCTCTTATTCTGCATCGCCGCGTTTTCGGCCGGCATGCCGAAGGCGTCCCAGCCCATCGGATGCAAAACGCTGAAGCCGCGCGCCCGCTTATAGCGGGCAATGACGTCGCCCATCGCATAATTGCGCACGTGCCCCATATGGATGCGGCCGGACGGATAGGGAAACATTTCAAGGACGTAGTATTTTGGCCGCGTTTCATCGGTGCCGGTTAGAAAGGTGCCGGCCTCGTCCCAAAATTTTTGCCATTTGGGTTCCGCTTCGCGGGCGTTGTAGCGCTCCGATTCCATGTTTAAGTGTCGATTCTTAGATGGGAAATGCCAGATTGAACCGAGTAAACAGCACCATTCGGCCAAGGGGTCAAATATTTGGCCGCACCGCAGCATCGAGCCAGGGCTGGTAATGATTTTGCCGCCCTCGCCCTTCGAGACGGCCCTAACGGGCCTCCTCAGGGTGAGGGCTTAACAGGAGCCTCATGCTGAGGAGAGCCTCATCCAAAGTTTGGACGGGGCGCGGCTCGAAGCACGAGGGCGATAAATTGAGGCCCGGAATGAGCCAAGCTTTGACACAACTGGCGGAAGTCCGCAAGCGGCTCGCCCGCGCCGCCCGGGACGCCGGCCGCGATCCGGCCGAAATCACCCTTGTCTGCGTCTCGAAGCCCATCGGGCCCGAGAATATCAGCCCCGTGCTGGCGACGGGGAAGCGGCATATCGGCGAAAACCGGGTCC
>JAATEW010000239.1 GCA_015655535.1 Hyphomicrobiales bacterium
AATTTCCGGCGCGGCATCCGGCATTCAAACATCCTCCATCATTCATTCTCGACCTGTAAATACGGGCAATTGCACGTAAGTCAAGTCAAGCCACCGATGGCCGTGGCGGCCCGCGATCGGCGCTTAATGAATATGAGGGCCGGACGCGGCTTTTCGAAAACGGCGGTCTATTTGGCCGGGGGCTCGATCTTGATCGAGGGATCGAAGGTGAACTGCTTTTCGGTGTGGTTTTTAATACCGAAAATCTCGCCGTCGATAATCTGCCGCGATAGAAGATTGGTCTTGGGATCGACGTAGAGCATGCCTTGGGCGGAGAACAATCCACCCTGCATGTCGAGCTTGAAACTATAGGCGAGATAGGTCCGGCCATCGACCGATTTCTCGCCGAGACATTGCGCGCCTTGAACATAATCTGGCGCGATACCTTCGAGGCTCGATGTCATTTTGCTGGCGATGGTGCCATAGGCCTCCGGCATTTGATGCCAGGCCTTCCCGTCATTGGTCCAGAATTTCGGACCGATCTTCATCATCTCGACGGTCTTATTGCCGGTCGTGATGCGGGTGTGCATCGCGTCCGGCGGGTTCATGTCGGCGGATAAGACACTGTCGTGGGATTTGGCTGACATCTTGCCGTCCACATGAAAAGGCCCGCTGTTCAAAACCCGTTTCAAAATGCCCTTAAGTTCCTCGCTGCAATCGGCTTTCGCCTGCGTCTGCAGAGCGGTCAAAATCATGAAACCGAGAAAAAACCGGGGCATTATGGGGGATCCTTGAAAGGTATTGCCGAAGATATCTGATTTTCGAGGCGAAAGCCGATAAGATCAAGACGTGAACGAATCGGCTCCCCTCTATCAAACCCGGCCTGTGCTCGGCGTCGAGCGCTCGGCGCGCGGCTTTGCTTGGCGTGGCCGCCTCGACGGCGCGGGCGAGGCCCGTGCGCTCGCGCTCGCCCAGGTCCATGGTCATGGCGAGCTGTTGGCGCGCGTGCTCGCAGGCCGCGGCGTCTCGGCGGAAACGGCCGAGCTTTTTCTCGATCCAAGCCTGCGCCGTCTGATGCCGGACCCTCTGAGCCTCATCGACATGGCGCCGGCGGTCGAGCGGCTCGCGAAAGCGGTTCACCGGGGCGAATGTATCGGCATTTTCGGCGATTATGATGTCGATGGCGCAACATCCGCGGCGCTGCTCGCGGATTTTTTCAAGAACTGCGGCACGCCCTTCATCATCCATATTCCCGACCGGATATTCGAAGGCTACGGCCCGAATGTCGAGGCGATCAAGGCGCTGGCGGCAGCCGGCGTGACCTGCCTCGTGACTGTCGATTGCGGGACGATGAGCCATTTGCCTCTGGCAGAAGCGCGAAGGCTGGGCCTTGATGCGATCGTCATCGATCATCATCAAGCACCGGAACTCTTGCCGGACGCGATCGTCGTCAATCCGAACAGGCAGGACGATCTTTCGGGTCTCGGCCAGCTTTGCGCCGCTGGCGTCGCCTTCATGCTGCTTGTCGCGCTGAACCGGGTGTTGCGCGAGCAAGGCTTCTGGACCAAGGGGCGGCCCGAGCCGGATCTTCTGATGGGTCTCGATCTCGTGGCACTCGCCACTGTTGCTGACGTCGCGCCGCTGACGGGCCTTAACCGGGCCTTCGTGACGAAAGGCCTCGCCGTGATGCAGATGCGGGGCAGGCCGGGGCTCAAGGCGCTCTTCGATTGCGCCGGCATGGATGGCCCGCCGCGTCCCTATCATTTGGGCTTTGTCATCGGGCCGCGCATCAATGCAGGCGGACGGATCGGCGATGCGGCGCTTGGCGCCAAGCTTTTGACGCTCACCGACGAGGCCGAGGCGCGGCGCATCGCCGAAGAGCTCGACCGTCTCAACCGCGAACGCCAGGTGCTCGAAGCCGCGACATTGGAAGCGGCGGAGGCGGAAGCTTTGGGCCTGCTCGGCCTTGAGGACAAGGGCGCCGCCATCGTGACCGCATCCGACGGCTGGCATCCGGGGATCGTCGGCCTCGTCGCCTCGCGCCTCAAAGAGAAATTCCGCCGTCCGGCCTTTGCCATCGCCTTCGACGGCGAGATGGGCACCGGGTCCGGCCGCTCGATTGCCGGGATCGATCTTGGCCGAGCCGTGCGCGCGGCGGTCGAGGCGGGTCTGCTCGTCAAAGGCGGCGGCCATGCCATGGCGGCTGGGCTCACGATCAGCCGTGAAAGGCTTGCCGATTTCCGCGCCTTTCTGGAAACGCGGCTCGCCGAGGATGTGGTCCACGCGCGGGCAGGCGAGGCGCTTTTCGTTGACGCGACTTTGACGGCGGCCGGCGCCGAATCCGCGCTATTCGAGACCCTGGAGCGCGCCGG
Source organism: Hyphomicrobiales bacterium (assembly GCA_015655535.1). Taxonomy (GTDB): domain Bacteria; phylum Pseudomonadota; class Alphaproteobacteria; order Rhizobiales; family Beijerinckiaceae; genus Methyloferula. The sequence continues at coordinate 2,352 of JAATEW010000239.1, forward strand.
GCCCTATGGCCAGGGCAATCCGGAGCCGGTTTTCGTCTTTCCGGCGCATCGGCTGATCGATGTGGCACCCGTCGGCAACGGCCATATCAGGCTGAGGGCGCAGGCGGGCGACGGCGCGAAGATCGACGGCATTGCCTTCAGGACGGCGCAGGAGCCGCTCGGGATGGCCCTGGAAGCCGCGCGGGGGCAGGCAGTCCATCTGGCAGGCACTCTGTCGCTCGACCGCTGGGGCGGGCGTGAGCGCGTCCAGCTCCGGGTGATCGACGCGGCTTTGGCCGCGCCGTCCGGAGCCTGAATCGCCACGGCTATGATATGGAAAACATTGCTCTTTTTGGGATCTGTAGGCTAGATCACGATGATTTTGGATTCAACCCATCCAAAATCATGAGCCGTGCGATTCAACAGGGTGGAGCGGGATAGCGCAAATAGGCTTGCGCAATCCTGCGTAACAAACCGCTTGGATTTTTGTTCATCCGCTTGGTGTGAAAGAGACAAAGTGCCCTGTTGCGCGGCCTTGCCAGCCCAGCGGCCTGCCTTTATACCTCGCGCGCCGGCCGAGCCTCATCGGCTCCTTTTCCGGCACGCTCTTTGTTTAGAGACATAGGTTTTTTGAGACTTGGGTTGAGAGCCCTCTGTCTCCCGCGCCCATCGTCTAGCGGTCTAGGACGTCGCCCTTTCACGGCGAAAACAGGGGTTCGATTCCCCTTGGGCGCGCCAATTACGAACAAAACTGCGAACACCGGAATGCGTAGCCCGGTCGGCGAGGATGGCGCGCTCCAGGACCGTTTTCGAGCCATGGATGCGGATGACGCGGTCATCGACTTCCACGGCCTCGATCAGCGAGCGCAGATAGGCCTTGCGGAAGGGGACCTCTCCGCTCGTAATGTTCTCGCGCATGAGCGTGCCGAACC
>JAATEW010000194.1 GCA_015655535.1 Hyphomicrobiales bacterium
GGCGGCAAAAGGATCAAGTCGACGCTGATCGACCGCATCCAGGACCGCTGGGGCCATACGATCTACCGGCACGACGAACGCATCTGCCAGGGCTGCGACGCGCCGAAATGGGCGAGCCAGCCTGAACCGAAGCTCATCGACAAGCGCGAGCAGGTGCTCGATCCTTTGACCGCCTATCAGATCACCTCGATCATGGAAGGCGTCATTCAGCGTGGCACCGGTGTCGCGATCCGGGAAGTCGGCAAGCATCTCGCCGGCAAGACGGGCACGACCAACGAGGCGAAGGATCTGTGGTTCGTCGGCTTCTCGCCCGATCTCGCAGTCGGCGTCTTCATGGGCTACGACCAGCCGCGTTCGCTGGGCGACTCGGCGCAGGCCGCGCTTTATACGGTGCCGATCTTCCGCGACTTCATGAAACTCGCCTTGAAGGATAAGCCCGATGTGCCCTTCCGCGTGCCGCCGGGCATCAAGCTGATCTCGGTCGATCCCAAGACCGGACAGCGCTCAAGCGGTGCCGGCTCGATTCTCGAAGCCTTCAAGCCCGGCACCGCGCCGCCCGATTCTTATAGCTCGACGCCGCAGGTGCTCTCGAACAGCCCAGACGCCGACCGCGTCGTCGGCACGGGCACGGGCGGTCTTTATTGAGCCAAGGCTGACAACGATCACAGTGAAGAAAGAGGTGGCCGGCGGCAAATAGCTGAGGAGGCCACTCCTGCCATCTGCGCGCCGGCCCACCCTACGGACCCAGGAGATGCGGCGGACCTGAGCACTCCGTAGGGTATCTCGTCAAAAACTGGCATTCGCATCATTCGCCCGGCGGAACTCTATCGAACCCGCGGCAGGCTCTCAGAAGCTAGCGCTACGGATTCGAAATGCAATGCGAGAATCACCGAATCGATTTCTACGCTTACGATTTAACGTATGACTGATCCGGCAAGCCAGGCCGACCATCCAAACGAGGTTACGCCGCGTCGGCGCAGACTTTATTGCGGCCGCTGCCTTTCGACTTGTAAAGCGCTTTGTCGGCGCGACGGATCAATTCCTCCGCGGTCACATCATGGCTGCGTTCGGCAAGGCCGATCGAGACCGTGATCGGAATGGCGCGCCCCTCCGGCAGGATGCCGAAGACATCTTTTTCGACCGCCTCACGGACGCGTTCGGCAATTTTCATCGCCGTCTCGATACTGGTGTCCGGCATGACGACGACGAATTCCTCGCCGCCCAGCCGGCAGAAGAGATCGACGCCGCGCAGAACCTTCTTGATGCGCCCGGCAAAGCCTTTGAGGACCTGATCGCCGGCTTCATGGCCGAAGGTGTCGTTGACGGTTTTGAAATGATCGATATCGAGGATCATCAGGCAGAGCGGCTGGGCCTTCTCCACGGCCTGGCCGACGAGCGTCGCGAGATGCGTGTCGAGATAGCGGCGATTGTTGAGCCCGGTCAAAGGATCGACCACGGTAAGTTCAATCGACGCTTGAACATTGTCGCGCAGATTATCGACGTAGCGCTTGCGGCGGATCTGCGTGCGGACGCGCGCGATCAATTCATTGCGGTCGATCGGCCGCAGCAGATAATCGTTCACGCCGAGATCGAGCCCGCGCAACACGCGGGGGCGATCTTCGGTTTCGGCGATGCAAAGCAAAGGCAATTGGCGCGTCCGCTCGAGCGAGCGCAACTGGCTGCACAACCGCAAGGCGTCGTAATCCTGCAGGCCGAGGCTGACGATGAAGAGATCGTAATCCCCCTCGACGCCGCGAAACAACGCGGCCTGAGGATCTTTTTCGACCTCGACCTTATGGAGGCCGCGCAGCGCGGTGATCACGCGGTCGGCGGAGGAGTCGCGATCGTCGACGAGGAGAACGCGCCCGCCCTCGCCTTTCTCGGCTATGGCCGTCGCGAGGCTCGTTTGCATCCCGAGCTGTTCGAGCGTCAGGACGCGGGACCGCAATTCATCCAAGACGATCTTGAGACGCGAGAGCGAACGGACGCGGGCGATGAGCGCCATTTCATCGAGCGGCTTGGTGAGAAAATCGTCGGCGCCGACTTCGAGACCCTTCACCCGGTCGGAGGGCTGATCGAGCGCGGTCACCATGACGACGGGGATATGCAGCGTGGCTTGATCCTGCTTCAACCTGCGGCAGACCTCCAGACCGTCGATGCCGGGCATCATCACGTCCAAAAGCACCATGTCGCAATCGCCGCGGCGGCAGATGTCCAAAGCTTCCAGGCCGTTCGTCGCCGTCACGACGTCGAAATATTCGGCCATGAGCCGCGCCTTGAGAAGTTTCAGATTTGGAACGACATCATCGACGATGAGTATCCGGGCAGTCATCTTGCTCAGGCCCCAATCTTTTGTGCGCGCCGCGCTCTATTGTTCCGCGAGGTAATTTTTGACCGTCTCAAGGAATTTGACGACCGAAATCGGCTTGGAGAGATAGGCCTCGCAGCCGCCCTGCCGGATTTTTTCCTCGTCGCCCTTCATGGCGAAAGCCGTAATGGCGATCACCGGAATGTGGCGTAAGGTTTCGTCATCCTTAATCCATTGCGTCACTTGAAGCCCGGAGACCTCCGGCAATTGAATATCCATCAAAATGAGGTTCGGCATGTGGGTTCGCGCCAATTCGACGGCTTCAACGCCGCTTCTCGTCTGCACGGTCTTGTAGCCATGCGCTTCGAGAAGATCGTTGAACAACTTCATGTTCAGCTCATTATCCTCGACGATCAGGACACTTTTCTGCATTTTCATCCAGCTCCGCGCCCGATTGGCGAATCTTCCCATCGGCGGGAGAAACCTTACGCATAAACCTGTAGCTGAGAGAAATTGACGAAAGGCAAATCCCACCGATGAAACACGGGCGCATTTCGCCGCCGGCCTCGGGGTCCGGAGGCCTGTCGCGAGAGGCGGCGGAGGCTTTGGCGATCGAGGCTTTGAGCTTTCTCGCGGCGGCACCGGAGCGCCTCGATCGATTTATGGCTCTTGGCGGGTTATCCCCAGGAAATCTGCGCGAAGTGGCGAAAAGTCCGGGATTTTTGGCTGCGGTCCTCGATCACCTCGCGCAGGACGATAGCTTGCTGCTCGCTTTTGCCGAAATGGCCACCTGCAATCCGAAATTCATTCTTCTGGCGCGAAATTGCCTCGATCCGCCGGCTGAGGACACGTTTCCGTGAACCCGACGCAAGGGCTTTGCCGCGATTGTCTGGCACTACAAATATTCGCTGCCGACGGCCCAATCCGCCGCTGCCAGGCTTGCGGTTCTCCTCGCGCGCTGGTTCATCTGGAATTGGCGGAGCTTTCCATCGCGCATGTCGATTGCGACGCCTTTTATGCGACGGTCGAAAAGCGCGACAATCCCGCCTTGCGCGACAAGCCGCTGATCGTCGGCGGCGGCAAACGCGGCGTCGTCGCGACATGCTGCTATATCGCCCGCACCTATGGCGTGCGCTCGGCCATGCCGATGTTCAAGGCGCTGGCCGCCTGCCCGCAGGCCATCGTGGTTCCACCCGACATGGCGAAATATGCGCGCGTCGCCCGGCACGTCCGCGCGCTCATGCTCGAACTGACGCCGCTTGTCGAGCCCATCTCGATCGATGAAGCCTTTCTCGACCTTTCGGGAACGGAAGCGCTTCACGGCGGCCCCGCGGCCTTCGTGTTGGCGCGTTTCGCCGACCGCATCGAAAAAGACCTCGGCATCACGGTCTCGATCGGGCTCAGCTATTGCAAATTTCTCGCGAAAATCGCTTCCGATCTCGATAAGCCGCGCGGCTTTCAGCTTATCGGACGCACCGAGGCCATAGCCTTCCTACGCGGCCGCCCGATCGGGCTGATCTCCGGCGTTGGCAAAGTCATGCAGGAGCGGCTTGCCCGCGACGGCTTCAATCGTTTTGGCGATCTGCAAGACCGCAGCGAGGAAGATCTTCTGCTGCGCTACGGGCCGGAAGGCCAGCGCCTTTATCGTCTGGCGCAAGGCATCGACCGGCGCAAGGTCACACCAGAGCGGGAGACGAAAAGCATTTCCGCCGAGACGACCTTCGACACGGACCTAAGCAGTGCTGAAGACCTCATGCCGGTCCTGCACCGGCTGAGCGAGAAGGTCGCTGTGCGGCTGCGGCGCTCCGCGCTTGCAACGCGCGGCCTCTCGCTGAAACTGAAGAGCGCCGATTTCAAAACACGCACCCGCGCACGATCGGGCTTTCCGCCGACGCAGCTTTCGAACCGGCTTTTCGCGGCCGCGCGGGATCTCCTGTTGCGGGAATTGGATGGCACGCGCTTTCGCCTGATCGGCATTGCCGCGCATGATCTCTGTCCGGCCGAAGAAGCCGATCAAGGCGATCTTGTCGACACAAGCCTCGCCCGCGAAAAGGCGACGGAAGCGGCGATCGACGCCTTGCGCGACAGGTTCGGCCCGGGCGCCGTGGTCAAAGGCATTTCGCTCCGGCCACGCGGGGGGAAATGAGGAATCGTAATGCACCGATATGTTTACCTTGACAGCGCGACGCAAACTTCTTGATTCTTGTAGGCAAGAATGGGAGCTCTTTGCTCTCAAAGAGGAACGTAGTTATGCGTCCAATAGTTCTTATGTTGATTTTGGTGCTGAATAGCGGCTCTGCGTTTGCCGAGGACCCATGCGCTGAACTTGAAAAGCAGTATTCAGTGATTGGAGTGGCGCTTTGCGCTGAGGTTAATTTCGATAAATCGGATAACGCCCTCAATGAAATTTACAAAAAGGTGGTGGCTCTTCTCAAGGAAGAGAGACGGGATCTTAAGCCGCTGATTACGGCGGAGCGTGCTTGGATCGCCGAACGTGATGCGCGGTGCAGCGAACGGGCGAAAGAAGAGGACTTAATTGATCGTACCGGAGACGGCGTGATTATAGATTGTAAGACGAAGTGGACGAATGCTCGAATTGCGACGCTGAAGGATTATCTGGATGGCTGGAGCAACGCTTCCGAACCTCGTTAGTAGGCAGACTGCCCGCTAGCCTTGAATTATGCAGCGGAAAAGGATCCCTTCGGGAAACGTGGAAGCGCCGACAATAGGCGGAGTGGACGCAAACCAACCATCGCGGATGGGTTGCTCACCATCCTCTCCATTCCCACCCACGCCACCGCAACACATAACAAAACCCTCATGCCGCGGCGCGCTTTTTCAAAAGCGCGCCGCAAAACACGGAGGCAACGCGCGCGGGCGGAGCGATCTTATTTCGAGCAGGTCTGCTGCGGCAGAAGTTCGAGGCTCGTCATTTCGCCGCCGAGGATGAAATCGCCGTAATCGAGCTTCAACGCGCGGGAGATGCCGTTCTCGTAGAGATCGAAGGACAGAATATAATTCGGACCTTCGTCCTTTTTGCCGACCTCGAAATAGCTGATCGACACCGGCCAGCGCTTCATGTTTTCGAGCGCCGGGATGTGGGCCGCCTGTTCCACCACAGGCGCCGAGATCGAATGGCCGATGATGGTCGTGGTTTCATAGAGCTTGTCGCCCGTCTCGGACCCATCATAGACGGTCAATTGAAGAATGTTACGGCCGTCTTCGGCCGCATCGAGGATGCGCCGCAAATGTTCGGTCGGAAACACGACGTCGGTATCGAGATTGAGCTTGCCAGGCTTCGGCTTGGACAAAGCGATGGACAGCGCGCCCTCGGCCGCCTTCGTGGCTTTGCCGTCGATGATGTCGTTTTGCGCATTGTCGACATTGGTCTGCATGTCGAAGGCGAAATTCTTGCCGTCGCCATCTTCGAATGTCGCCGAGCGCATGTCCGAGACGCGCGTCGGTCCCTCGGCCGGCTGCAACTCGGTCAATTGCCGGAAGTTCTGCACATAGCCGTCGCAGGCCGAGCCGGAGAAGTCGAACGCGATGCGGCCACGCGCGGCGGTCGGGCTTTTGTTGCCCGTGGATTTCAAAAGCGTCAGCTCATAGACGGCACGGTGCGCCGCGAGCGGCATGGTGGGATTGGTCTTCACGCTCGTGGTGCCGCCTTCGGGCGCTGGCCCCGCCGGCGGATTGGCCCTAAGGTCGCTAAGCGGCCATGACGACAGGACAGCGGCCGTTAGAATGCCAGCTCCCGCCAAAAGAAATGTCCGATTTTGCATAGGGCTCCCTTTATCCTTCTGTGACGAAGGCCATGCCGGGTTGGAATGGCAAAATTACGGGCAATGGCGCCGCCAGACGCAGGCCCGGATTCTTTGTTGCGTCGCAATTGAACCAGAACACGCGTTTGAAATCAAACCATTAGCGGCGAGACACAGCCGAAGCCTGGCAAGGCACGGAAAGATTTGAGTAAATATAGCCCAGATTTTTTTGAGTCGCGGATATTCCATTGGTTAACGGCTCGCCGGCTCTGGTTAACGGCTCCCCGCTCCGCTGCTTTGCATTGCCTGTCTTTGCACAGCTTGTCTTGCACCTTTCACGCCGATCGCGCATGTCTCACCCGATAAACTGAAAGCCAGGAGTTTAGGATGAGCGAAGTCGAAAAGAAATTGCAGGTGCTGGGCATCAGCCTGCCGACTCCGGCCGCGCCGGTGGCGAATTACGTCGCCTATGTCATCAGCGGATCGCTTCTCGTCATCTCCGGCCAGGTTGCTTTCGGACCCGACGGCAAGATCGCGCCGGATCACACCGGCAAGATCGGAGCGGGCGTTTCGGCCGAGGCCGGCGTTGCGGCGGCACGCCAATGCGCGATCAATGTTCTGGCGCAAGCCAAGGCCGCCGTCGGCGATCTCGACAAGATCGTCCGTTGCGTGCGGCTTGGCGGTTTCATCAATGTCGCGCCGGGATTTTCAGCCGTTGCGCCGATCATGAATGGTGCGTCCGATCTGATGGTCGAGGTTTTGGGCGATAAGGGGCGCCACGCCCGCTCGACGATCGGCGTTGCCGAACTGCCGCTCGACTCCGCGGTCGAAGTCGAGGCGATCTTCGAAATCAGCCTGTGAGGGCCACATCTCCAAATGCGCCGGATTGGCTGACGGCACGGCCTATCGCGCATCGCGGCTTTCACGACAAAGCGAAGGGCCGCGTCGAAAACTCGATCGTGGCGGCGGAAGCCGCGATCGCGCAAAATTATGCGATCGAATGCGACGTGCAGATCAGCAAGGACGGCGAAGCGATCGTCTTTCATGATTTCAGCCTCGACCGGCTGACCCTGGCGCAAGGCAGCGTCGACAGTTTCATCGCCCAAGAGCTACGAAAGATCGCCTATAAAGACGGTGCCGGCACGCTTCCGACGTTGACATCTTTCCTCGCGTCGATCGCCGGCCGGACGCCCTTGATCATCGAGATCAAGAGCCGGTTCGACGGCGATCAAACGCTTGCCATCTGCACCATCGCGGCCGTCGCGAACTATGCCGGGCCGGTCGCGCTCAAGAGTTTCGACATCGATGTCTTGCGCGTCATCCGCAAAGCCGCGGTTGCCTGCCCCGTCGGCTTTATCGGTGAAGCGCATTACGAGCATGAAGAATGGGCGCCCTTGTCGGATGCGACAAAGGCGGTTTTGACCGATTTCTCCTTCTATCCCGAAATCCAGCCGGATTTTCTATCCTGGTCCGGGCGCGACCTGCCGCATGCTGTGCCGCGTCTTTGCCGCGACGGCATCGGCATGCCGGTGATGACTTGGACCATACGCACGCCCGAGGATCGCCTGCGCGTGGCGCCTTTCGTCGATCAGATCATCTTCGAAGGTTTCGCAGCCTGAGCGCCGCGCATCGCATGACCGCTGGAACGATTTCACAGGCCGCAACAATCGTGCCGTAACGAAGCTGCCGATGATTTCGCCTTAATATTTTTGAGGCTGAAATCATGCGCTCTCAGGGGCCGACGTAACGGATGGATTTGCCGTTTCCATCGTCGATCATAACCCCTTTGGTGAGCGGGATCGCGCTCGTCGAAGACCGCCCCGATTTCAGTTCATCGGAGGCTTTCGATCCCCTCGCACGGTCCGGACGCACGGCATCGATCGCATCCAATGCGAGCTTTTGCGTTGGCTTCACGCGAACATCTTCAAGAGGGCTGAAGTCGTCGCGATCATGAGACGCCTTTCGCGTGCCGGTAAAGATGCTGATGCCGGTTTTTGTCATGACGGCATCGCCGTAACGCAGGGTCGTGTCATGCATCAGATCCGTCGGCGTCTGCCGGGCGATCTTTTCGTCAGCCGGCGCCGGTGCCTTCGCGTGATGGGGCCTATGCGGGGCATAATGGCGATATGACCGCCCCCATTCGCCGTATTGCGGGGATTGCCCGTAATAATAAGGCTGAGGCTGCGCGCCGAAAAGCTGATCGAAAAATCCTGCCTGCGCCATGGCAGGCGAAGCCATGGCTGCCACAGAGGCTATGGCCAAACTGCTTCCGAGAAGACGTGACATGCGATCCACAGGGTGTCCTAACGCTTTACGCTGCAAACACATCGAATGCGGATTGGTTCACGATAAGGCTGTTTTGTGTTCGCCTAGAGCGGGATGAGCAAAAGTGTGAGCGGTTTTGCGACGCAATCAAATTCATGCAGATTGCGTAAACTTATCTGCCTGTCCCGCTCTAACTTATTTATCGATCACGTCCATGATTTTGAACTGTTTCAGCCCAAAATCATCGTGATCTAGTGAAGCTTTTCGCAGATGTAATAGACAAGACCGTCTTCGCGATCGTCCTCGCCCGCTTTCAGGGTCCGCCCATCGTCGCCCACAACTTCGATGAGCGCTAGGCCCGCGGCCTCGATCTGCCGCGTCTGGGTTGCGCGGTCCGTATAGTAGAAAACACCTTGAAAGCCGTGAACGACATCGTTCAAAAGCGCATAATCCTCTTCGCGATGCTCGAAGGCCTTCATCTTGCGATGATTGATACAATCTCGGACGAAACGCGCCACGGTCAAGGGCCAGCGGATCGCCGAGCCTGAGAATTCAAGTCGCGGCGGCCGCCCTGCCTTCTTGTAATGGCGGTTGTGGACCGAAAAGACGAAAAGCCCTTGAGGCGCCAGCAGTGCCGCGCAATCGGCCAGCGCCTTCAATCGTACCTCATGCGTGAGCACATCGAGCACGCCGCTCGTTGCGAGGATGAAATCAAACCGCCGCGGTGCGAGTTTCGCCAGATCGCGCATGTCGAGTCCGGCGATTTCGGCGGCGGGCCAGTCCTTGCGGCATTGAGCCAGCATCGGCGGCGAAATATCGGTGCCGAGATAGCTTGCGGCGAAAGGCAGGAAATAGCGGGTCGTGCGCCCCGAACCGACACCTATGTCGAGAACGCTTTTGCCGGCGAAAGCCTCGCGGTGACGGATCAATATGATCGCTTCCGCCGCGGCCAGCGGCTCCCCGGCGTACCAACTCGCGAGCTTCGGCCTGAAGAAGATCCGCGCGTTGTGATCGATCAGATTGAAACTCGGATGTTCCATGGTGAAACGCCTTGTCGCTTTTTTGCGTTCCCATCCGGAAGAATGGAGCGCATCGCGGCCGAACTAAGCCGTTTCACCTTTTGATCACAAATATCATACCTGTTCGACGCAAAGGCGTGAACTCGGCCGTTTTGGCGGCGGCCCCGCGGGACGCGCGCGCTTGCCCAAGCGGGCCCTCTAAAAGGTTCAAGCCGGGATTGTCCCGGCTTGAACGCATCAAAATCATCGTGATCCGGACCGGCTCAGTCCTTCGCGTTGAGACAGGCCATTTCGGCTTCGGTGGTCTTCGGGTCCTTGTCTTCGCGCTTCATCGGACGGCCAGGTCCGACCGCATCCGTCGAGCGCGCCCGGATATAGGTGTAGATGTCGTTCAGGTAGCACATGACGTTCTTGTCATCGCCAAAGGCCGGCATGACGTTGTCATTTGCGGAATCGACATGCTGCCTGCCGCCGACGACAATGCCGTAGAATTCCTGATAGCCGATCGTCTTCAGCGAGTCCTTCAGAGCGGGCGCGTAGCTCGACCCTTCGGCATTCGGGCCATGACAGACATGGCATTCGGAATGGTAGCGGCGGAAGCCGGAATAGGTCGGCCAATCGACGGTTCCATCGGCCTGCACATTATAGGTGGGATCACCCTTGACGTCGAAATATTTGTCGCTTTCGTGCTTGACGGCCTTCGGATCGGCCGGCCCCTCGGCGACGGCCGCGCCCGTGGCGCCAAGAAGAACGACAGCGCAGACGCTCGCCAATATGGTGATTTTCACGATAACTCCCCCCGAAATAGGCTTAGGCTATTGCCCGATTATCGGGGCCTTATAGGCAAGTCAGGCTGGCGTTTCAATTAGATGACATTCACAAATGTCAAAAACAGGAAAGTAATTTCGCCGCAGCCTCCAAAACTAACCACAATAAGGGAAATTCCTGCTACGCGCCGGATTTCCGAGGCGCTTTGGCGTTACACACGAGACAATCCGCAGTGTCAGGAGTTCCTTATGCTGAAAAGCCGTGTGTTCTTTTCAATCCTTGCCCTGGCCGCACTGGCCGGGCCGGCGATGGCGCAAGACCAAGCCTTTTTTGGCTGGCCGTCGGCGATCGTGTTTCAGCCCTACCATCCCTGGCGGGATGGGGCGATTTTCTTCCCGGCCCCGCGCAGGCCGATCCCTGTTCACGTCAGAATTTACTCCACCCCGATGGAGCCGCCTTATTATAATGTCCCGCCTTACATCGTCCTCGATCCCTGAACCGAGGCCGGGAAAAACGGGGATTTATGTCGCAAGACCAATGGGCTGCCGTCGACCGCTATATTTCCGATCTCCTCGTTCCCCAGGATAAGGCCCTTGATGCCGCGCTGGCTGCGAGCGCGGCCGCCGGTCTGCCCGCGATCAACGTCGCACCCAACCAAGGCAAGCTCCTGCAACTCCTTGCGCAGACGGTCGGGGCGCAAAATATTCTCGAAATCGGCACGCTCGGCGGCTACAGCACCATCTGGCTGGCCCGGGCGTTGCCCGCGGGCGGAAAGCTTCTGTCGCTCGAGGCCGATCCCAAGCATGCCGAGGTCGCCAGGGCGAATATTGCCGGTGCGGGCCTATCCGCGATCGTCGAAATCCGTCTCGGCAAGGCGCTTGAAACCCTGCCGCAGATCGTTGCGGAAAAGCTGCCGCCCTTCGATTTCATCTTCATCGATGCCGATAAGGCCAATCTGCCGGATTATTTCGCTTTCGCACTGAAATTGGCGCGTCCCGGCAGTCTGATTGTGGCCGATAATGTCGTGCGCGAAGGCAGAGTCATCGACGCAGCCAATGAAGACCCTAATATCAAGGGTGTGCGCCGCATGAACGAAGTCATCGCAGCCGAGCCGCGCGTCTCGGCCACCGCGGTTCAGACCGTCGGCAGCAAAGGCTATGACGGCTTCGCCCTCATCCGCGTGATCGCATAATCCGAAAAACGGCTGAGAATGCCGATCAGAACATGGATTGCGCCGGCTGTCCGGCCCGCGAGCCCTGCCCGGCTTTATCCCAGCGCGTTCCAAGCAGCGTGTCGCAAATCCCCGGACTTCCGAAGCCGTCGCTAAAGCTCACATTGTTCCGGCGATGATGTTCGCCATGCGCATGGCTCGTGATGAGTGCCGCGATCACGCCGCTGAGCCGCGGCCAGCGCGCAAAAAACTGCGTCTCGCGAAATGGCACGGCGAAATCATAGCCCGAATGTTCGTAGAGGCCGCCAATGGCGCCGACCGTCGCGACGAAAGGATGGAAGAACACGTCGGCACCGCCGCCGCCGACCAGGATAAGCGGAAGCAGATAGGGCAGAACGATTTCGAGGAAGAAATCCGCAGTGCCCATGTAGCAGGCGCTGATCGCCTGGCTAGCGCCGGTCGAATGATGGATGCCGTGCTTCAATGTGCGGATGAGACCTGGCCGGTGCAGCACATAGCGATGCGCGATATATTGAACAATGTCGTGGCCAACTCCCATCAGGAGAAGATCCGTCACGAAGCGCCATGGACTCAGATGCGTCTCGCCGGTGAAGGCCAGTCCGGTCCATTGGACAAACATCATCGCAGGCAGAAGCACGAACACCTGATTGGCAAGCACTCGCGGCAGAAGTGCGCTGTAGGGCATGCGCCCGACATTGCGGACTTTGGCGCTGCGCAGAAAGCCAGCCCGGTCGCATAATTCGAAGCCGAGGCCTAGGCCGTGAAAGGCGATCATTTGAATCGCCCAGGCCAGGACGGAAAGAGGCAGCCACCCCAGCAACATGCCGTCAGACATATTTGCCCTTCATTATCTTGTTGATCATCGACGCGAACGATCCGCGAGGATCGGACGAACACCGTTGACGCCGCCCCGAAACAGGCCATTGGATCGTCGATATTTCAAGCCGGAACGACCAAAGGCAGGAACCGTACCAATCGGTTCTGCCTCAAAATGCGCCCGATGTAAATAATAATTACCTCGTAACCCTTTGGCTTCGTGGGTGGTATTGAAATGCATTCATGACCGTCCTGAAGCTGATACGCAAGGGCGAGACGCCTCCCCCATGACGGATTGCATCGATCAAAGCCTCGCGAACGCCTTTCGGCCAGCGGTTGACGCGGGCGTCTTTGCAGGCGAGGAGGTGCGGTCCTCTTTGCCAATCCGGAATGACCAATGTCCGAGCGCACGCACGAAAAACAGCTGATCGCCGAAGAAACCGCAAAAATGCTGATCGAGGTGAAAGCCATCCTGTTCAATGCGGAGACCCCTTTCATTTTCACCTCCGGCTGGGCGAGCCCCGTTTATACGGATATGCGCAAGATCATCTCCTACCCGCGTCTGCGCAACCGAATCATCGATTTCGCGGTCACCACGATCGAGCGCGAAATCGGCTATGAAAGCCTGGAGGTCATCGCTGGCGGCGAGACGGCGGGCATCCCCTATGCGGCCTGGCTCGCCGACCGGCTGATGCTGCCGATGCAATATATCCGCAAGAAGCCGAAGGGCTTTGGCCGCAACGCCCAGATCGAGGGGGATATTCACGACGGCAAGCGCGCTCTTCTCGTCGAAGATCTCGCAACCGATGGGGGCAGCAAGGTCAATTTCTGCAATGCGCTGCGCGAAGCGGGGCAGACCTGCGACCACGCCTTGGTGTTTTTCTTCTACGATATTTTTCCGCATGCCCAACAGATCTTCGCCGAGCTCGGCATCACCCTGCATTATCTGGTGACCTGGTGGGACGTGCTCGCTGTGGCCCGCGCGCATCACTATTTTGAATCTTCAACCCTGGACACGGTCGAAGCCTTCCTCCACGCACCGGCCGAATGGTCGGCCGCCCATGGAGGATTGGCCGAATTCAAGACGGCCGGATAAGACGCGGTCCAAAAGAACCCGGGCTTTGTAACCTTGTTGCAACAAGTTTGCCCATCAATTGACGCAATGAGGCACTCAAATCCTCCCCAGCGCTGAAGCGCAGTGTGCTTTTATTTTGAAGCAGATCGCAGTCCGGAGACCTGGAGGGTTTCAGGAACGCACGGTGGGCTCAAGAATAATTGCGAGGGCCTTA
>JAATEW010000116.1 GCA_015655535.1 Hyphomicrobiales bacterium
GCGCCGCGCGGGATTGAGCATCTGGAGAGCTTTCGTGAAATAAGCGGCATCATCGGGGTTACGCCCGAGAATGTCGGAGCGGATCCGGGCGTCACAGAGACGTTCCACAATAGCTTCCAGGACATCCCGAAATTCCTTGGCGCGGGCGGGCGTCGCGGCCGCCAGGAGCAGGTCCTCGTCGAGGGCACCTATTACATCAATCGAATGTTCGCCACCGTCGAGATCAAGCCGAAGACCAAAGTCGGTATAGGCACGGTCGGCGTCGTCAACTCCTATGTCGGCCGCGAGGTCGTCGATGCGCTGACCGCGGACCAGGGACGCGGCCGCACCGTGCCGCGCAATCAGCGCGGCATATGGGAGACGCCGCTCGAACCCGGCATGTATGCCTTGAACCCCTATGCCGTCGAGGTGACGCATGTGCCGACGACGAACTTCCAGCTTCGCTGGGAGGAAGGAATCAAGAGCACGCTCAGGGATGCGCGGGCGGAAACGAACCGGGTCTCCTTCGACGACGATCTGAAAGAGATCGAGGTCATCACCAAGGACGGCTTCGAAATCCTGCTGCCGATCGCCGCCGTAGCCCATATCAAGCCGGCGAGTGCGCCCGCCGTCATTCAACGGTTCTCGCAAATCTCACGTTTCGTGAACCAGACGCTCGATCCGTTGGTCTCCAGCTATTTCCGCGATGCTGCCCAGGAGAAGGGGCTTCTGGAATTCATCCAGAATCGTGCCGAGATCGCCGCCGATGCGCGCGACAAGATCAAGGAACGTCTGAAGGACCACAAGATCGATATAGAGGAAGTTTTGCTCGGCACGCCAAAGGAAAAGGCTGGCTCGAACAATGTCGAGCGCGTGCTTGACCAGTTGCGGGTCCAGCAGCTCGCCAAGCAGCAGATGGAGGCGTTCAAGGCGCAGGGCGCCGCGGCCGAAGAGCAGAAGAGGCTCAACGAGAAACTCGCCGAGGCTGAAAAACAGAAAGACCTCACGGCCTCGAGGATAGAGATTGATATGGCCGGCAACCAAGGCGACGCCGAGGCCAAGCGGCAGATCAAGGCGGCGGAATCCATCAAGGCCAAGGCCGATGCCGAGGCCCATGCGATCAGGGCCCGGGCCGACGCGGAGGCGCATGCCATCACCGCGCGCGGCGAGGCTCAGGCGACAGCCCAGAAGGCAACTGCCGATGCCATCGGCGGCGTCGAGAATCTGATGGCGCAGTTCATAGCAAGCAAGCTCGCCGAGGCCATCACCGGCTCACCGCACAGGCTCGTGCCCGACACACAGATCGGCGGCGGCGAAGGAGACAAGCCTGCGAATCTCGTCGATGCGCTCCTGGCCCTCGTCATCGCTCATACGGGCAAGAACGCCGGCCTGCCTGGTGTAATCTCTGCCCCGCTCAAGAACGTCCCTTGATCTTATCGGGATCGCCATCCGGCCGCGGACGAGGCCGGGTCTTCTCATAAGAGAAGGCTCGGCGCCGCGGCCTCCTATTCGTCTTCGTCGAATTTGTTCGCAACGAGCGTCTCAAGCGCGTCGAGCACCTCTTGCGCCTGCGGTCCTTTGGCACCGACATAGATCGATGTCCCGATGCCGGCGCCAAGCGTCAAAATTCCCATGATGGACAGGCCGCCGACCGTCTCGCCGCAGCGGCTGACCGTGACCTCGGCCTCGAACATTTCGACGCATTGGACGAATTTCACCGTCGCCCGCGCGTGCAGGCCTTTTTTATTGATGATCTTGATCTCGCGCAGAAAGCCGCCTTCGGGCGCGGGCGGCGCCGGGCAATCGTCTTCGTCCGGCGCGGAATGCCTGTCGGAGCTCATTTGCCGGCGAGCACCCGGCTCGCGACATAAATATATTTGCGTCCGGCATCCTGCGCCTGAACGACAGCCTGTTCGAGAAGCGCCGTGTCGCGCACCGAGACGAGCTTGATCAGCATCGGCAGATTGATGCCGGCGACGACTTCGACATTCGCGCCGTTCATGACGGAGATGGCGAGGTTCGAGGGCGTGCCGCCGAACATATCCGTCAGAATGACAACACCCGATCCGGTATCGACCGAACTGATTGCTTCGAGGATTTCCTGGCGCCTTTGTTCCATGTCATCTTCGGGCCCGACCGAAATGGTCGCGATCTGCGGCTGCGGACCGACCACATGGGCCAGCGCCGCACGAAACTCGTCGGCGAGATGACCGTGGGTCACCAAGACCAATCCAATCATCTGCGGCGTCCGTTCATTCGGGAACTCCGTGCGCGATCTCGGCTCATATGATGGGGTGTGTCATAATCGGGAAGGTCAGTTGAACCAGACGTGGACCAGCCCGCCAGACAGGACCGCTTGAAGCACGCATTTTTGTCGCCGGCTCGTTTTCGACGCGCGCCATTTTGTGCGTTGCGGCGAACTTGGCAAGCGAAATAAGTCCCGACTCCAAAGGGTTTTTCGCGAATGTGGCGGAATCGAAGGGGAATCATCTCGACGTTAACTTTTCCGCGTAAACGGCGCAATCGGCGCAAAACGTCTCATTACTCGCTAAAATGATATCAAAACAATAGCTTATATTTTTCGAAAGCTTTTTGCATTGCAAAGGCTCCGTATGTGACGAAGCTGCGTCAGTTTGGATGCGATGAGGCGATCTCTCGCACTTCGGTCTTGCGAAGGATGGCCATGACCAAGGCCGCGCGGCTGGCCGCGTTAAGAGCCGGCGGCAGCGTCAATAGCGGCAGCTTCACGCCTTCCATGCAAGTGTTCGCTGCGGACGCGGGCGCAACTCCATGCGGCACGAGGTCGATCACATAATGCGCGACGGCGGAGGGTAAGAAGGCGACGTCGAGAATGCCTTTGCCGCGCTGTTCGATCTTGCCCTGAATCGCAGGATGGCCGCGCAGCACAAGCATTTCGCCCTGACGCACGACGCCAATTCTATCGTCGCCGACGAGCCGGCCGAAAAGAGAAAGCCGCGTTGCTTCGGCGAGCAAGGCGAGTGCGAGGCTGCTTTTGCCCGCCCGCGACGGGCCTCGGATCAGAATGCCAGCTTGCCCGATCACAACGGCGGTTGCGTGAATACAGGTCGGCTTCGATGCCGTTTGAAAGACCGCGCTCATTTTGGCGCGGCTGGCAGCCAGACGCTGAAGCGCGCACCGAGCACGACAGGGCCACGGCTGCCGTCGGACATGGCCGGCGCGAGCCGGTTGGTCGCCGAGATGCGGCCGCCATGCGCCTCGATGATCTGCCGTGAGATCGATAGGCCAAGTCCGGAATTCTGGCCGAACCCCTGATTCGGGCGGTCTGTATAAAAGCGCTCGAAAATCCGCTCGAAGGCATCGTCCGGAATGCCCGGCCCGTCATCGTCGATGATGATTTCAAAACCATCGCGCATCGGACCCGCGCGCGGCGCGCCCCGCGCCTGTCGCAAGGCGACGCGGACATTGCCGTTCTGGACTGAAAAAGACCGTGCATTGTCGAGCAGGTTGTTGAAGACTTGCCCGAGACGGGAGTCAAAACCCATCACCCTGAAATTGCGATTGCGGCCATCTTCGTCGCGGGCGCGTGGCGCGATATCGAGACTGATATGGACTCCGTCTTCGCTTTTCACTTCGTTCGCGACGGCGACGACGGCGCCGAGCAGACGCGACAGATCGACGGCGTCCATGTCGGCGCGGGCCAATTCCGCATCGAGACGCGAGGCGTCCGAAATATCGCTGATCAGGCGGTCGAGCCGCCTGATGTCGTGCTGGATGATCGCCAGCAGCCGCTGATGCGCGTCCGGCGTGCGGGCGATGGGAAGCGTCTCGACGGCGCTGCGCAACGAGGTCAGCGGATTTTTCAATTCATGCGCGACATCTGCGGCGAAGCTTTCGATCGCCTCGATCCGATTGTAGAGCGCCGTGGTCATGTCGCGCAGCGCGCCGGAGAGATGCCCGATCTCGTCGTAACGGTCGGTGAAATCCGGAATCTGCTGCCGCGATTTGATGCCCCGACGCACACGCTCGGCGGCTTCCGCCAAACGCCGCATCGGTTCGGCGATCGTGCCTGCGAGGAAGAGCGACAGGATCAGCATGACGGCGGCGGAAGCGAGAAAGATCCGCAAAATCGCCCAGCGTTCGGAGGCGATGATCGAATCGATGTCGCCGCCTTGCGTCGAAAGCAGGAGCGCGCCATGCACGGCGCGCAGCCTCTGGATCGGCACGGCGACGGAGACGATGGTCTCGCCCTTGGCATTGACGCGGACGACCGATTGCGCCGAGCCGGTCAAGGCATGCGCCACTTCCGGATAGAACTTGCCGTTTCCTGAGTCGCGATCCTCGTAGAGCGGCATGTCGGTCTGGCCGAAGCGGCTTTTCACCGCGTTCCATGTGCGCTCGATCAGAGACAGCGACTCCTCACGCGGATCGGCCGGCAGATCGTAGCGCAGCATATTGGCACGGCTCGTCAGCGAACGCGAATCGAGCAGCATATCGCCGACGCGC
>JAATEW010000069.1 GCA_015655535.1 Hyphomicrobiales bacterium
TGGAGGTGATAATGGCAGCGCTGATGATCGCACCCTCGATCCTGTCGGCCGATTTCGCTAAGCTCGGCGAAGAGGTCCGCGCGGTCACGGAGGCCGGCGCAGATTGGATCCATGTCGATGTCATGGACGGGCATTTTGTGCCGAACATCACGATCGGCCCCGCGGTGGTGAAGGCGCTCCGCCCGCATACCAAGGCGTTTTTCGATGTGCATCTGATGATCGCGCCGGTCGATCTTTTTCTCGCCGATTTCGCAGCGGCGGGCGCCGATCAGATTTCCGTCCAGGTCGAGGCCGGCCCGCATCTGCATCGCTCCTTGCAGACGGTACGCGGACTCGGCAAAAAGGTCGGCGTCGTGCTCAATCCGGCGACGCCTGTCTCGGCGATCGAAAACGTGCTCGATCTCGTCGATCTCGTGCTCGTCATGTCGGTCAATCCGGGCTTCGGCGGTCAGGCTTTTATTCCCCAGGCGATCGAAAAGGTCGCGCAGGTGAAAGGCCTGATCGGCGTGCGGCCGATCCGCATCGAGGTCGATGGCGGCATCAATCCGCAGACGGCGGCGGAAGTGGTCGCGGCCGGCGCCGATACGCTTGTCGCTGGCTCGGCGGTTTTCGCCGGAGGGCCGGAGAAATATGCGGGCAATATAGCGGCCATAAGGTCTTCGGCCGAAGCCGTGCTCCGCCGTGACGCCGCCTGAGGCGCTCATCTTCGACGTCGACGGCACTCTGGCCGAGACAGAGGAATGGCATCGCCGCGCCTTTAACGAGACGTTCCAATCTTTCGGCCTCGACTGGGCATGGGATGCGGATCTCTACCGGCAATTGTTGAAAGTGTCTGGCGGCAAGGAGCGCATCCGCCATTATGCCGAGGTCTATGCGCCGCCGGGCAGTGCAACGGCACTTGCCAAAATCTCCGCGCTTCATGCCGATAAGACGGAGCGCTACGCAAAATCCGTCGTGAAGGGCGAAGTCTCAGCCAGGCCCGGTATCAAAAGGCTCGTGCGGCAAGCGCATAACAATGGCCTGCGGCTGGGTGTTGCCACCACAACAACGCTTTGCAATGTCGAAGCTCTGCTCAAAGCCTTTTTCGGCAGCGACGCGCGACATTTGTTTTCGGTCATCGCCGCTGGGGATATCGTGCCGCGCAAGAAGCCCGCGCCCGATATTTATCTTTATGCTTGTGAGCGTCTTGGGCTTTCGCCTTCGGCTTGCGTCGCCGTCGAGGATTCGGAAAACGGCGTGCTGTCGGCCAGGGGCGCGGGGCTCGCCGTCATCGCGACGCCGAGCTTTTATGCGAGCGAGGACGATTTCAGCGGGGCGACCGTGGTTCTGAGCGATCTCGGCGAACCCGATGCACCCTATCGATTCAAGTCTGGTGCACGCATCGGACAAGGCTATGTCGATGTTGCAAGTCTGCACGATCTGCCGAGGCCCGTGGTGATTAGCGAGGAGTAGTTGCGCTCATAAAGCTGGGCGGGTTGAACCCTCTCCCCTTGCGGTGGCTTGCGTAGAAAGCCGGGTGAGGGGTTATAGCCTTGTCAACCCCTCATCCGCCCGCATTCGCTCGGCACCTTCTCCCGCAAGGGGAGAAGGAAACGCGCCCAACTAATCCCGGATAACAAAATCCAGGATCGCGCGCGTATAGGTTTCGTCGACTTCCGAGAAAGGTTCGTGATCGGCGTTGAACAGCAAGGCGCGGTGCTCGAACAAATGTTCGGGAATATCGAGGGGCTTATCGGGATGGTCGGGCTTGTGGCCCGCCGTTTCCCAGCCCTGTTCGAGCGGATGCCACAGCAGGATCGACGAGAAATTCTCGCGCGTCGGCTGAAGCGGCTGGACGACGCGGCCGAAAGGCGTGTCGGTCGTTTCTAAAAGTCGGTTCATTTCCGGCGTGAGGCGTGCCGGCACATACCAATTGTCGGCCTCGGACAAAATATGATCGCCGCAGGCCAGCGCGACGCGCCTATATTTGACCGGTTCATCATCGCCGAGACGTAACCTTTTACGCTGCTCACGTGACAGCGGCTTTTCCGGCCCTTCCACGCGTTGCGCATGGATCTTTGCATCATTCGCCATGTGATGCGTGGAGCACCATTGATCCAGCGTCAAAGTGGCGCTGCGCGCCGCCAGCAGATCGGCATTCAAGGTCTCGATGAGCGCGAGCGCTTCGAGTCTTGCCAGAAAAGTGTCGTGCCAGAGCGCGTTTTCGCCCGCCGCGGCGCCTGAAAACAGAAATCCCATCGCAAAAACCGCATAAAACTTCATCGTTCCAGCCCTTTCCTATGGCAGATAGGTCCCGTCTTTCAAAGGAAAAGCATCTTCGTCCAGAAACTTGCAGACGTTTTGAATAAGGGCCATGTCTCGCAACACATTGGCGTGATTCGTTTTTTGGCGCAGTCCTGAAGGCCGATATGTTCAAATCGCTGTATCAATGGACCTTGTCGCTCGCCGAAAGCCGGCATGCGCCCTGGGCGCTGGGCGCGGTGGCTTTCGCCGAAAGTTCGTTTTTTCCGATTCCGCCCGATCCTTTGCTTGCCGTCATGACGATCGCGAAGCCGAAGCAGGCATGGGCCTATGCCTTGATCTGCACGCTTGCCTCGGTGGCCGGTGGTATTTTGGGCTATGCGATCGGTGCCCTGCTCTTCGAGACGGTCGGGAAATGGCTGATCAATCTTTATGGTTACGGCGCAAGGGTCGAAGAACTGCGCGCGGTTTACGCGCATTGGGGCTGGGCCTTCATCCTGTTCAAGGGCCTGACGCCGATCCCCTATAAGATCGTGACGATCACCAGCGGGCTTTTGGCCTATAGCCTGCCGCTTTTCATCCTCTTGTCATTCGTGACGCGCGGCGCGCGGTTTTTCATCGTCGCGGTGGTGCTCAACCGCTTCGGCGATAACATCAGAGGGCTGCTTGAGAAATATTTCGCGCTTTTGATGATTGTTTTTATCGTTATCGTCATCGCGGGCTTTTTCCTCGCGGCGCATTTCATCTGACGCCCGATCCCAAAAAAGTGTTCGACGGCTCCAGCCGGGATGCTCTAAAAGCGGGCCTATGCCTGTTTCTTTCCGCCCGACGCAATTGCAGATCGCGCTTCTGATCCTCGTCATCGCCGCCGCGACCTTGGGCGGCGCCTGGATTTTCCAGGCGTTCGGCTATGCGCCTTGCGAACTCTGTCTCAAGCAGCGCATTCCCTATTATATCGGCATCCCGCTCGCCGCGATCACATGTTACGCGGCGTTCCGAAAGCAGGAGACGCTGCTTTTGCCGGATTTCATCGGGCTTGCTCTGATCTTCGGGTTTTCGGCTCTTTTCGGCGCCTATCATTCGGGCGTCGAATGGGGCTTTTGGCAAGGCCCTTCGGATTGCACCGGCTCGCTTTCGCAAGCGGGCTCGGTCGATGATTTCCTGAAACAATTGCAGACGGTGAAGGTCGTGCGCTGCGATGCTGTCGCGATCCGCATTTTCGGCCTGTCGCTGGCGGGCTGGAACGCGGTCATCTCGGCCGTGCTCACGGCGCTGGCGATCATGGGATTGCGTAGCGGTGAGCGGATTTAAGCTGAGGTTGTCGTTAGTCTCGTCATACGCGGGCTTGACCCGCGTATCCAGGCGCAATGCTTGGTGATGCTTGGATGGCCGGGTCAAGCCCACGGCTGTCCGGTTCAAACATTGCAACGTGCGGCATGCCA
This sequence comes from Hyphomicrobiales bacterium, assembly GCA_015655535.1. Lineage (GTDB taxonomy): Bacteria > Pseudomonadota > Alphaproteobacteria > Rhizobiales > Beijerinckiaceae > Methyloferula. Next base: position 3,684 of record JAATEW010000069.1, read on the forward strand.
TTGCAACGATACCTGTTTTGCCGATTTCCTTCCCGCCTGACACGAACGAAGTGGGCGGCCTAAAGTGCTACAAGATCAGACCTCGCCGCCAAGAGATGAATGGCGGTCTTTGAATTGAGCGATCTGCGCTATCGCCAGTCATCGGCGCCTGGATGCCCGCGTCAAGCGCGGGCATGACGCGGTTGGACCTGGCAGTCCTATTCCGTCACCAATCTCGCTCGCGCTCGCAGCTTTTCCGTCTCGCTCTTCAACTGGCCGCAGGCGGCTAGAATATCGCGGCCGCGCGGCGTGCGCACCGGGCTCGCATAGCCGGCATTGAAGACGATGTCGGAAAATTTTTCGATGCGTTCCCCGAACGAGCATTCATAAGGCGCGCCGGGCCAAGGATTGAACGGGATCAGATTGATCTTGGCCGGAATGCCCTTCAAGAGCCGCACCAATTCGCGCGCCTCGGCCGGCGTATCGTTGATGCCTTTCAGCATCACATATTCGAATGTGATGCGGCGCGCGTTCGAAGCGCCGGGATAGGCCTTGCAGGCGTCGAGCAGCACTTTCAGCGGATATTTCCGGTTGAGCGGGACGAGCTTATCGCGCAACTCGTCGCGGACGGCATGCAGCGAGATCGCGAGCATGGCGCCCGCCTCGGCTCCGAGCGGGCCGATCTGCGGCACGACGCCGGCGGTCGAGACGGTGATGCGGCGTTTGGAAAGGGAAAGTCCTTCGCCGTCGGCGAGCACGGCGACCGCATCGCGGACATGGTCGAAATTATAAAGCGGCTCGCCCATGCCCATGAAGACGATGTTCGAGATGAAGCGCGAACCTTCGGCCGGCAGAAGCCCATTCTCGGGCGCAGTCTGTCCTGGAAAATCGCCGATCCGATCGCGGGCCACGACAGCTTGCGCGATGATCTCCTGCGTCGTGAGGTTACGGACGAGATGTTGCGTGCCCGTATGGCAAAAGCTGCAGGTCAAGGTGCAGCCGACCTGGCTCGACACGCAGAGCGTGCCGCGGTCGCTTTCCGGAATATAGACGCATTCGACTTCCGCGCCCTTGGCTTCGCCATCGCGCGGGGCAAAGCGGATAAGCCATTTGCGCGTGCCGTCGGCCGAGATCTGTTCGGCTGCAACCTCCGGCCGCGCCAGGCTGAAATGCTCCGCCAGCTTGGCACGCAAATGCTTGCTGACGTTGCCCATGTCGTCGAAGGACGTGGCGCCGCGGAAATAGATCCAATGCCAAAGCTGAGCGATACGCATGCGGATTTCGCGCGTCGGCACGCCGATGCCGGTCAAAGCCTCGGCAAGATCCGCCCGCGTCGCGCCGATAAGTGACGGCAACGCGCGCGAGGTCTCGTCCGCCGCCTGGGGCGGGGGCGTAAGCGTGGACAGGCTGGGGACGGCAATGAACTCCATGCCGTTCTCTATCATATTTCGCCGGGATTTCGAGACGGGAATGATTTAAGGCCGCGCCGCTTCCAAAGGGCCTTTGCAAAGGCCTTTGCAAAGATCCGATTTAAGGCATGATGGCGTGAGCCGGGGGCGCCGATGAAAGCTATCCTGATCCCGATCGAAGATCACAGTTCGATGGATGCGGTCATGAACTGCGCTCTGCTGCTCGCGCGCAAGTCCGGCTCCTATATGGAAGGCGCCGCGCTCGGCCCCGATTTCACCGAGCTTGCCGCCTCGGATTTCTCCTTCAGCGGGATGATTTTCGATGAAAAGACAAGGCGCGAGCTTCTCGACGATGCGCGGCGCAAGTTCGAATCGTTTATGGAGGCGCAAGGCGTAAAACGGCAGGGCGAGCCGGAGGCCCTCTGCAGCTTCGGCTGGATGGGCCCAGTGCTCATGACCGATAAGGCCATCGGCGAATATGGCCGCGTCTTCGATCTGATCGTGGTCGGAAAGCCGGACAATAGTGCGAATGCGCCAAGGCGGCAGACCTTCGAATCCGCTCTTTTCGAAAGCGGCCGGCCGGTTCTGATCGTGCCGCCGCAAGCCCCGCAGATGCTTGGCGATTGTATCGCGATTGCCTGGAACGGCAGTTCCGAGACGGCGCGGAGCATCGCCTTTGCCATGCCGCTGCTCATCCACGCGCGGGATGTGCCGGTCTTCTATGTCCCGCATTCGCGGCTGTCGGGCCCGAGCGCCGATGATCTCACACGCAGCCTGCGCCGCCACGGCATACCGGCGCGCACGGTCACGATGGGCGACACGGCGAAAGCGCCCGGCGCGGCGTTGCTTGAAAAAGCGAAAATGCTCGGCGCCGATCTTCTCATCAAGGGTGGCTATACGCAGAGCCGGTTGCGCGAGATGATCTTCGGCAGCGTGACGAGCGAGATCCTGGCCGAGGCCGACCTGCCGGTGCTCATGGCGCACTAAATCAAAAGCAGCGCGTTATCGCCTGCGTTCGCGGGCAGCCGACAAGAGCCCCGCGATGCCGCCGTGCGGCCGGCATCGCATATGCTGCTTTGATCGATTCTAAAGAGATGGAATGGGATAGCGCGGACAAGCTTGTGCAATTAGGTTTGCGCGGATCGCGGAAGCCTCTTCACGCTATTCCGCTCCCAGCTTTTAGATTCGATCCCGATGATTTTGGGTTGGTTCAACCAGGGCCATCGTGATCCAGGAGATGATGATGGATGAATTGAATGGCCGCATGTTGGCTTGTCAGCTTTTGATCACGGGCTTGATCGCAAGGGTCGCGAACAACTCTCGCGATCCTCTGTCTTTTCTTACGGATTTCCGTGATGAGATGCATGCCGTGGCGGCAGGCATCAATATTGCCGGCATGGATGATACCGCCCGCGTACGTCACACGATGCGGCAAACGATCGACGAATTGTTCTCGCTCATGAAGCCGCCGAGTTCAGACGACACGATCGACTAGGGTTTTATTCCATCGCTTTCCCAGTCTTTTATGCAATTTAAGCGGGTGTGGCAATTCCACAACAGGCCCGGACGAAGGCTCTTTTGCCCAAAATCCGGCCGCCAACCCCACGCGGTGAAAAGTCCAAAGGCTTAAAATCATGAGAGTTACCATATTACATTAAAGCAATAACAATTCTAATCTGATGGACAGTATTTTATAACATCGGCGTAGTTTTAAAGTATAAAGGTTCTAATCTGCATAAACGCAATTGATTACTATGCCATCATGAGTTTCAACTTCGAATAGGACGTGAACGAAGAGTAAATCGTCCGTCGTTATTGGAACTCAGAGGGGGCAGAAGTGACTGAGTTAAAGGCACCCACATCGTTGCGTTGGGGAACTGGTTTTAAGCGCACCGGCTTTAAAACGGAGCTGGATACCACAAAAATTTTCTCGACCGCTTGCGTCCTTGCTGCCGGGTCTGTGACCGCTGCCGAAGCGCAGCAAGCGGCGGCGCCTCTGTCGCCCGTGACGGTTGACGCGCCGGTCGTCCGTCAGCGTCCGACGGTCGCCCAGCCGACTAAAGCTCAGCTTAAGGCGCGCGCCGCGCTCCGCCGGAAGGTTCGCCAGACGCAGCCGGCGCAAGCCGCGCCAGTACCGGGAGCGGCCGGCGGTCTTCCAACCTTCGCGCGGGTTCCGGGCTCAAATCCTTACGCCGACCCGGCCGCGCCCTATAAGGTCGATCGCCTGTCGTCGAGCAAGTTTACCGAACCGGTGCTCAATACACCGCGGTCCGTGACGGTTTTGACGAAAGAGGTTCTCGAAGACAAGAACGCCACGACGCTGAAGGAAATCGCGCGCACGACGGCGGGCGTGACTTTGGGATCGGGCGAGGGCGGCAATGCTTTCGGCGACCGTTTCTTCATCCGCGGCTTCGATGCCCGTAACGATATTTTCGTCGATGGCGTGCGCGATCCGGGTGTCAGCATCCGCGAGAATTTCTTCACCGAACAAGTCGAGATTCTGCGCGGCCCGGCCTCGTCATTCGCCGGGCGCGGTACGACCGGCGGCGCGATCAATATCGTCACCAAAAAGGCGAGCGATCAGGATTTCAACATTATTGAATCGACCTTCGCGACGGATCAAACCAAGCGCGTCACGGTCGACGTCAATAAGGCGATCAATCCAGTCTTGGACGTACGCGTCAACGGTCTGTACCAGGCCGCGGACGTCGCGGGACGTGATTATACCACCGACAATCGTAATGGCGTCGCCGGCGCCTTCACCTTCAAGCCCCTGTCGAATTTAACCGTTCAGGGCGATTATACGCATACCTATCTGAACGGACTGCCGGACTTCGGCATTCCATACGATCTTCAGAAGGAGCGGCCGGTGACCGAAGGCATCGTGCCGCGCGATACTTATTACGGGATTGTCAACCGCGACTTCAGCAAGACGACGCAGAATCTTGGCACCTTGAATACCGAATATAAAGTCAACGATTGGCTGACGCTCGAAAACAAGGCGCGCCAGGGTTTTTCGATCCTGAATTACGTCGGCACGATCCCGGAAAACCCAACCAATACGGCGGCAACGCCAAACGTGGCTCAAACAGCCGCCTTTTTCTCGGGCTTCACCCAGCTCAACGCGCAAAGCCGTTTTGAGACTTCGGCCGTCTATGCCGATCAACCCCAGTTGACAGCCAAGTTCGACACCGGTCCCATCAAGAACACGCTAGTCTTCGGCTCGGAATTCTCGCATGAGCGTGTCTCGATCAATTCCTATGCGGGCCTGACTTCGGAGCTCTTTAGCGCCAGCGATCTGTCCGCCGGGGGGCTACACGCTTCGAGCGGCGCACCGATCGTGAGCATCTACGATCCGACGAACTATCTCGCTGGTCTTGGCACCCCGACGCTCAATAACAATCCCCAGATCTACAAGATCGATACTAAAGCCGTCTATTTGATGGACACGATGAATTGGAACGACCGTCTGCTGTTTAACTGGGGCGTCCGCTACGACGATTACGGGATCACCTCTCAGAACAACACGAGTCTGGCGGCGGCCAACGATGGCATCGTGAGCTACAATTTCGGGCTCGTGTGGAAGCCCATTCCGATCGGCAGTATCTATGCGGCCTATGCGACGGCCGCTGAGCCTGTCGGCGATGAGCTCGACGCAAGCTCAAGCTCCTACGGCGGCCTCGCGCCGAGCCAGCCTGCTTCGCAAATCTTAGGGCCGCAGCGCAGCGAAGCGGTCGAAGTCGGCACCAAATGGGAGCTTTTCGACCGGCATCTTCTGGCAACCTTCGCCGCTTTCCAGACGGATGTCCAAAACGCGCGTGAATCGACGCCCGCCGGTTTGCCGGGTTACACCCAAAATACAGTCGTCGGAGGCGCGTCCTATCGCGTCCAAGGTCTTGACTGGGAGGTTGCCGGCAAGATCACCGACAAGTGGAGTGTTTTGGGCGGCGTAGTTCTCATGAAGTCCGACGTGACACACTCGATCGTGCCGACCAATGACGGCCTTCAACTCGCGAATATCGCGCATCAATCTTTCAACCTCCTGACCAAATATGAAATCACGCCTTGGCTCGAGATAGGCGGGCAGGCCGTGTGGCGGTCGCAGGTCTATGGCGGCTCCCTCCTCGTCGCGAACGGCGGCGTCCCCTATGGCCAGCTACCGAATCCGACAGTGCTGCCTTCATTCTGGCGGTTCGACGCGTTCCTGGAAGAAAAAATCGGTCCCTATTTGACCGCCAAACTCTATGTCGCGAACATCTTCAACAGGACCTATTACGACGCGCTCTATCAGAGTGGCGCGCCCTTCATTCAGATCGCACCGGGACGCAGCGCATCTTTCATCCTGACAGCCAAGTTTTGAGCTGAACAGCGATGCTGATCTGCGTACCTGACGTATTGACAAAAGATGATGTGGCGGATTTCCGCCACATCATGGACACGGCCGAATGGGAAGATGGCCGTTCGACAGCGGGCTCGCAATCCGCCTTGGTCAAACAGAACGAGCAGCTCCCGCCCACGGGGGAGACCGCACGAAAATTGGGCGAGCGCATTCTGGTTGCGCTCGCCGCCAATCCGCTCTTTATATCGGCGGCCGTGCCGCTGCGCATCTTTCCGCCCTTGTTTAACCGTTATGGCGCCGGGCAATATTTCGGAGAACATGTCGATAATTCCATACGCGGCGATCATTTGACCGGAATGCGCATCCGCACCGACCTTTCCGTCACGCTTTTCCTCGCGGAGCCGGGCGAATATGACGGCGGAGCGTTGATCGTCGACGACTATTACGGATCGCACGAAGTCAAACTGCCCGCCGGGCATCTTGTGCTTTATCCGTCGACAAGCCTTCACATGGTGACGCCGGTCACGCGCGGTACGCGCGTCGCCTCATTCTTCTGGTTGCAGAGCATGATACGCGATGCGCATGCACGAAGCTTGATCTTCGATCTCGATACGACTATTCAGGAGCTTGTTGAACGTCTCGGCAGGAATGATCCTGAAGTCCGCAGACTCACGAACATCTATCACAACCTCATTCGTTTTTGGGCCGAGTTATGACGCAGTTGCCGTTTCGCAATCTCTATGGCGCTGTTTTCATTCTGGCAGCATTTTGGCTTGTGCCGCCGCTTCATGCGCAGCCGGCGCAGGTTCAAGCCCAACAAGCCCAGCCCGCGGAGGTTCAAGCCCAGCAGGTGGAAGCGCCGGTGAGCGAAGCCGCGCCTATCGGAACGACCGGACCGATCGAGCCCGGCGCGCTGCCACACGAGCTGTCGCCATGGTCGATGTTTCTGGCCGCCGATATCGTGGTCAAGGTCGTCATGGTGGGCTTGGCTTTCGCCTCGCTGGTGACATGGACGGTCTTTATCGCCAAATCCGTCGAACTCGCCCATGAACGCTATCGATTGGGCCGCTCTCTCGCGCGCATTCGCGAGGCGCCGACATTGGCGGAAGCGCAATTGATCGTCAGCCGGGAAAATAATGTCCTATCCGCCATGCTTGCCGCCGCGATCCATGAAGCAAAGCTTTCCGTCGGGCTATCGAGCGATAGCGGTATCAAGGAACGCGCCGCGTCCCGCTTTGCCGAAATCACGCGCGCCAATATCCGCGCGGTGCGGCGCGGCACCGGTCTGCTCGCTACGATCGGCGCGACAGCGCCTTTCGTCGGGCTCTTCGGCACTGTCTGGGGCATCATGAACAGCTTCATCGGGATTTCGAAATCCCAGACGACGAATCTCGCCGTCGTTGCGCCGGGCATAGCCGAGGCGCTTCTCGCAACCGCCATCGGTCTTGTCGCCGCGATCCCGGCGGTCATCATCTACAATCATTTCAGCCGCTTGACCAAAGCCTATCTCGATCTCGTCGCGCGTGCCACGGGTGCCGCCACGCGGCTTCTGTCGCGCGATCTCGATCGCAGGTACGACAGCAGAGCGGCCGTGCGCGCGGCGGAATAGGCCATGGGCGCTTCCTTGGCCGAGACGGACGACGGCGACGACGATTTCGCGGAGTCGCATGAAATCAACGTCACGCCTTTCATTGACGTGATTCTCGTCCTGCTCATCATTTTCATGGTGGCCGCGCCTTTATCGACCGTCGATCTGCCGATCGACCTTCCGTCTTCGACGGCGGTTCCGCAAAAGAAGCCGCCGAAGCCGACTTACGTCACGATAAAACCCGATCTCAGCCTCGCAATCGGCGAGAGGTCGGTCAAAAGAGCCGATCTCGTTCAAGAGCTCGATTCCACTGCCGATACCGGCAAGGACAAGCGCCTCTTTCTGCGCGCCGATCGCTCCGTGCCCTACGGCGAGATGATGGACGTGCTGGAAATCCTGCGCGCCGGCGGGTATATCAAGGTCGCGCTGGTCGCGCTCGAAGGTCTACCGGACAGCGGCCAAGCGGCTGCGTCGTCGCCATCAAAACCAGCGCGGTCCGCTCCATGAGCGTTCAAGCCCTCAACTCAGACTTCGGTCTCGACCTTCCGGATGTAGCCGATCCGGCCGCCCCCGCGGTTTCCGGGGTCCATGTCTCCGCGCTGCTGTGGGTCTTGGCCGTGCTCGGCGCGATTGCGATCCATGTCGGCAGCGTCGCGCTCGTCGTGGCCTATTTGCGGGCCGAGGACGCCAGCGAGGACATTGGCGCGCCGGCCGTCGAAATCGGCCTCGAATTGGAAGCGCCGCATACGGAGCCGACCGATCTTCCGCCGGGACCCGAGGCGGAGGATGCCGCCGCATCGCCGGAGGTGGTCCAGCAGAAAGCGAAGGTCGAGGAAACCGATCTGCCGAAGGCCCAGCCGACCGAAACCGAAGATCCGGATCGCCTCGTTGCACCCGACTCATCCAAAAAGCCGAAGGAAGACGATCCCCAGATCAAGGCCATGGAGGCTATGCCTTCGACCGAAATGACCGCTTCGGAGGCGGCGGCGCCGCCGCCCGTCGAGACGGCGATCGAATCGCCGCGTTCCCTGGCGCCCGCTCAGGGCACGGGCGACAGCGCCAAGCGGGTTCGCATGACTTGGCAAAAAGAACTGAACGCGCATCTCAACAAGCACAAGCGCTATCCGGAAGGCGACACGCGCCGCAACGCGGAGATCGTCGTGAGTTTCACGCTCGATCGTCTTGGTCATGTTCTGTCGGTCGAGATCGTCAAAACGTCGGGAAGCCCGGCCTTCGATCAAGCCGCGCTAGCCATGGTGCGGCGGTCCGATCCCGTGCCGCAGCCGCCGCCTGCCGTCGCCGACGAAGGCTTGAGTTTCACGTTGCCGGTCATTTTCCGGGTCAAAGGGTCGCCCTGACGTGGTTTAAGCCACAGGCCCTCAGGGCGGATTTGCTCTGGGACCCGTTTTCAATCTGAAATTAGAACGATTTGAAATCAGATAGATTTTTGCATTAGGCTGTAATTATATTACAGTGCTTGGAACCGATCCCCGTCGGAGCTTCCGGGGGACGTTCCTGAACGAAGAACGCGCATGACTCTCCGTCTTTTTCTGGCGCCGGTTTCCCCTTTGGACCGGCGAGGCCTGCGGGCTTTTTCTTTCGATCATGACGCTTCGGGCACGGTCTCGTTGTTCGGCGCGAAGCTGGATCGGCTGTTTCATCGGGAGCTGCCGCCTCGATAGCAGCATAGGGCCTGGATCAAGATCATATCGCGGCATAGTCAGGTTGGATGTGGAACTCACGGGTGTTTTCGATGATCGATCGTATCCGGAACAGTCTCGACATTGTTCAGGCTATCCATTGCCTGATCCGCGATATGCCAGATCATCCGGCTTTTAGGTTGGATCACCTAAAAGCCAGATGATCTGGATTCAAAAATGTAGAGCATGCATGGCGCGAAAAACCACATCGCTGGCGATCTATCGTAACAGCGAACTCGCAGGCACATTTTCGCAGCATGCTCTAGTGAGCTCTGCTTTGCGATTTCGACGTGCCGATCTTGGGTCTGATGTGCAATGCGCCGGACAATCCGGCTCTTGTTTCACTCATCGCGACTTATCATAATCTGTTCTGGCTATGGGCAGAGGTGTAAACATCGCCGCTGATCGAGAGCAGGCGTAACTTGAAGAGGCAAAGAGGATGACATTCCGAGCCGCTACCCCGTGGTCCACGTTGAAATCCCGTCGCGTTCTTCGAGCCGCGTCTTTGATTGCGCTGCTCGGATGGGGCCTGGCGCTTGTCCCGGTTGATGTCGCGCATGCGCAGAGCGATCAAACACCACCCGCGCAGACGCAGCCGGTGACGGGACAAATTCCTCAGCAAGACATGAACTCTTCCACACCGCCTGTGGCAAACGAGACACCGTCTGCCGGCGAGCCGGCCGTGAAGCCGGTCCAGCTTCCTGAAACGACGGGTCATGGTCCGGCCAGCCTGCCGCATAATCTTTCGCCCTGGGGCATGTTTCTCAATGCCGACATCCTCGTCAAAGTGGTGATGGTCGGTTTGGCCTTCGCCTCGCTCGTGACCTGGACGGTCGGCGTCGCCAAGGGCATCGAATTGATGCTGGCGAAACGGCGCGTCCTCAGCGCGCTTCGAAA
>JAATEW010000051.1 GCA_015655535.1 Hyphomicrobiales bacterium
GGCCGGGTCGGAACATCTGATGCCAAGCGCGCCATAGGCTTCGGCGAGCTTGACGAAATCCGGCAAAGCTTCCGAATAGCTGTGCGAATAGCGCCCGCCATGCAGCAATTCCTGCCATTGCCGCACCATGCCGAGATATTCATTGTTCAGGATGAAAACCTTGACCGGCAAATCGAATTGAACCGCCGTCGACATTTCCTGCATGTTCATGAGGATCGAGCCCTCGCCCGCAATATCGACGACGAGCGCGTCCGGATGCGCGAGCTGCGCGCCGATCGCCGCCGGCAGCCCATAGCCCATCGTGCCGAGACCGCCGGACGTCATCCAATGGTGCGGGTCCTCGAAATGAAAATGCTGAGCCGCCCACATCTGATGCTGGCCGACCTCGGTCGTGATGTAGGTGTCGCGGCTCTTCGTCAGTTCATAGAGGCGCTGCACAGCATATTGCGGCTTGATGACCTTGTCGGACTGTTTGAACGAAAGCGATTTGCGCGCGCGCCAAGCGTTGATTTCGCGCCACCAGGAGTCGAGATGTGCCGGGTCCGCCTTATAGCCGCGGTGACGCCACACCTCGATCATCTGACGCAGCACATGGGTGCAATCGCCGATGATGCCGAGATCGACCTTGACGTTCTTATTGATCGAGGAGGGATCGATATCGATATGGATCTTCCGCGATCCGGGCGAAAAGGCATCGAGCCTGCCGGTGATGCGATCGTCGAAGCGCGAGCCGACGGCGATCATCAAATCGCAATCATGCATGGCATTATTGGCTTCATAGGTGCCGTGCATGCCGAGCATGCCGAGCCAATTTTTGCCCGAGGCCGGATAGGCGCCGAGCCCCATCAGCGTCGAAGTGATCGGAAAGCCCGTCAGCGCGACGAGTTCGCGCATGAGCTTCGAGGCCTCAAGCCCCGAATTGATGATGCCGCCGCCCGTATAGAAGACCGGTCGGCGCGCCACGGCCATCATAGCGACAGCCTGCTCGATCTTGGCCGAGTCGCCGAAAAGCTGCGGCTTATAGGTGCGATGCTCGATATGCTGCGGCCCAATATAGGCGCCCGTGGCGAATTGCACGTCTTTCGGAATATCGATGACGACCGGCCCCGGACGGCCGTTCTGCGCGACGTAAAAAGCCTCATGCAACACGCGCGGCAGATCCTCGATCGAACGCACCAGATAATTATGTTTCGTGCAATGGCGCGTGATGCCGACCGTATCGCATTCCTGGAAGGCATCGGAGCCGATGAGATGCGTCGGCACCTGCCCCGTGATGCAGATCACGGGAATGGAATCCATCAAAGCGTCGGTCAGGCCGGTGATCGTATTTGTCGCACCGGGCCCCGATGTCACGAGGAGCACGCCGACCTTGCCGCTCGACCGCGCATAGCCTTCCGCCGCATGGGCCGCGCCCTGCTCGTGGCGCACGAGGATGTGCCGGACATGGTTCTGCTGAAACAAGGCATCGTAGATCGGCAGAACCGCACCGCCCGGATAGCCGAATAGACAATCGACGTCCTGATCCTTCAGGGCTTCGACCACCATCTCGGCTCCGGTCATTTCTTTAACCATCTCGCTCATCTCCGAGAATTCAACAGGTTAGCATGGTTCAACACGAAAGCGTTTTAAGCAATAAAAAAGGCCCCTGAGGGCCTCGGATATGCGCCAGTTCGGGAAGCCGGAGCCTATCTCCGTCCCGTCCCCAGCGCTGTGGATACGATCAACGTAATGTGCAAAGTCAATATCCCGACATCAGTATATCCTACTGACCTACATGTAACCGAACAAACCCGCAGGGTCAACCGGAGCCTGCACAAGCTTTAGCCGGAATTTTTCCTCTGTCTTCCGAGCATGTATGCATCTGGTTGTTTTTGCGAAAAAATTCTATCGTGATGTTCTGCACGTTTTAATAGCTCACGTTCCGTTTATCGGGCAAGCTGGAACTTCACAAGATCACCTGCCGGCCTCCCGATCGGATGCCAAAGTTCAATGGGCGCCGGATCTTGGATCATCTTGTCTTAAGGCGAAAATCTTAGGGTAAAATCTTGGGACATATTTCTTGGAGACCAAATTGAGGAACGCGGAGGCAACAGGCTTGGACATTGTTTCGGCCGAGGGTTCCGAGGATGCACCGGCCGATCACCAGGCACCGGGCGACGCGACGCGGCCCATGGAAGTGATCGTGCTTGATAATGGGCTGATCGGACGCGGCAGCCACTCTTACCATTTGGCCAAGGAAGTCATTCGGTCGCTGTCTGCCCGCGACCTTCCCTATCGGCTCTTCGGCACCAAAGCGGTCGAGAAACAGATCATCGCCGAGACGGGGGCGATCCCGCATTTCGGCTGGTCGCTTTACGATCATTCGGGACTGGTCGATATTTTGGGCTTCATCCATCGCGCAACGACGTTCGGAAATAAGAAACCAACCTGGGGCCTGTCCTGGACCGAACTCAAAATCGTCGATTTTCTCAATTGGCGGTTTCGAAGGGATCTCGCGAGACTGCCAGCCGACATCTGGAGCCGCGATACGATCGTAGTCATTCCAGGCATATCGCAGAACCAGATCTTCGGCCTTTTGAGCCATTTGAAGGCGTTGCCGCCCGAAAGACGCCCGTCAATGATCTGCCAATTGATGTTTCCGCCAAGCTGGACTCCCTGGAACGGCATTTCGATCCATGGCGAGAGGCTCTACCGCGAAGCATTCGATCTCGCCCGGCCGCTCACCAATCAAAGCCTGTTCTTCATGACGGACAATAATGTGCAGCATGATCTGTTCCTGAAGGAGTTCGCCGTCGAAACGGACTGGCTACCCATTCCATTCGCCATAGGCGCGCCGGCCATCAAAAAACCTCCGGCCGAGAACGCGCCGATCAAGCTCGGCTTTTTCGGCTATTCGAAAACCGAGAAAGGCTTTCACCTTCTGCCGGACACGATCGAACTCTGCCGGCGGCAGCACCAGAATGTGGAATTCGTCATCCAGATCCAGCACGGCATGTGGGAACGAAGCACGATCGATACCGAGCAGAAGCTGCGCAAGATGGAAGGCATCAAGCTCCTCGAAGGCGTCATGAGCAGCGACGATTATTATCGCGAAATGAACGCGGTCGACGTTCTGCTCTTGCCATACGATCCCGTCGTTTACGGCTCGCGCGGTTCGGCGATCTACACGGAATCCGTCGCGGCCGGACGCCCCGTCGTCGCGACCGCCATGACCTCGATCGGCCAAAGCATCCTGCATGGCGACGCCGAAGGCGAGACTTTCGAGACTTATACCAGCGCTGGATTCGCGGATGCGATCCAAAACCTGTTGTCGCGCTTTTCCGACTGCAAGACCCGCGCGATGCAGCGCGCTGCGTCTTTCGCACAGAAACACAGCGGCGATTCCTATGTCGATGTCCTGCTTGCAACCCACGCTAAGCGGCACAAGGGATAGTTTCGCGAGGCGGCCCGGATTTCGACATTTTTGCCGGCAAGGCTTGCACAGCCCGTAAGAAGCGGCTTTATCTCCGCCGATAGACGCATCCGCCCGCGACGTGCTTCTCTCGTAGTCACGTCATGCGAGTTTTTTTCCAACCGATAAGGACATAGAGCGGAATGAGCGCTCCGAAAGTCGCATTGATCACCGGTGTCACCGGCCAGGATGGCGCCTATCTCGCCGAATTGCTGATCGCGAAAGGCTATGTCGTCCATGGCGTGAAGCGGCGCGCGTCGCTCATCAATACCGAGCGCGTCGATCATCTCTATCGCGACCCGCATACGCCCGATCTGCGCTTCTTTCTGCATTATGGCGATGTCACCGATTCGACCAATCTCATCCGCCTGATCCAGGAGGTGAGGCCCGACGAGATCTATAATCTCGCCGCGCAAAGCCATGTGCTCGTCTCCTTCGAGACGCCGGAATATACCGCCAATGCCGACGGGCTCGGCACTTTGCGCATCCTGGAAGCCATTCGCATCCTCGGCATGGAGAAGACATGCCGCTTCTATCAGGCCTCGACCTCGGAGCTCTACGGCAAGGTGCAGGCCGTACCGCAGAACGAGACGACGCCTTTCTATCCGCGCTCGCCCTATGGCGTGGCGAAACTCTATGCCTATTGGATCACGGTGAATTACCGCGAGGCCTATGGCATGCATGCCTCGAACGGCATTTTGTTCAATCACGAGGGTCCGACGCGGGCGGAGACTTTCGTCACCCGCAAGATCACCCGCGCGGTGGCTTCGATCGAATTGGGTCTGCAAGAAAAGCTCTTTCTCGGCAATCTCGACGCCAAGCGCGATTGGGGCCATGCGCGCGATTATGTCGAGGGCATGTGGCGCATCGTGCAGCAGGCGGTGCCGGACGATTATGTTCTGGCGACGGGCGAAACTCATTCGGTGCGTGAATTGACCGAACTGGCGTTCAAGGAAGTCGGGCGCGCGATCGTCTGGAAGGGCGAGGGCGCCGACGAGCATGGCATCGATACGAAGAGCGGCAAGGTTGTGGTCGAGATCGACAAGCGCTATTTCCGGCCGACGGAGGTCGATCTTCTGATCGGCGATCCGAGCAAGGCTTTCACCAAACTCGGCTGGAAACACCAGACGACGTTCCAAGAGCTCGTCGCGGAAATGGTCGCCAATGATCTCGTCGTCATGAAAAAACGCGGCTTTGCTTGATCAGGGAGTGGGCTTCATTCAGCTTTTATTTTAACGCATCATCTTATCCGGAAACTCCCCACCTTTCAGACTCATGATTTAAGGATCGAAGCGTGGCGCGCGATCTCAATTCGGAAGCAATTCTGGTCACGGGTTCCGGCGGCGTGCTCGGCATCGCGCTTTTGCAAAGCCTGCGGCGGCGCGGCATCGAGAAAGTCATAGCTCCGAGCCGGGCGGACTGCGACTTGGTGAATGAAGCCGATGTCCGCCGCGCTTTCGCCACCGCGCGCCCGACGCTCGTGATCCATCTCGCCGGCTGGGTCGCAGGCATCCAGGGCAATCTGAATTTCCCGGCCGACGCGCTCTATGCCAATGCCAGGATGAATTTGAATGTGATCGACGCCGCGCGCGAAGCCGGCGTCACGAAGATCGTTTGCGCCGGCACGACCGCGATCTACTCCGATCAAGTGCCAAAGCCGATGCGCGAGGATGATCTCTGGCTGGGCGCGCCGCATGGCTCGGAAGCGCCCTATGGTCACGCCAAGCGCTTCATGCTCGCGCAGCTCGAAGCCTATCGCCAGCAACATGGCGTAGACTTCGCCTATCTCATCTGCACCAATCTTTATGGTCCGAACGACCGTTTCGATGAAAAGCACGGGCATGTCGTGCCATCTCTGATCGCGAGATTCCATGAAGCCCGCGCGACGCAGAGTCCCGAGATTACGATTTGGGGCGACGGCACGCCGACGCGGGACTTTCTTTATGCGGAGGATGCCGCCGAAGGTTTTCTCGCCGCGGCGGAAAAAGGCAGCGGCACTTACAATCTTGCGACCGGCCAAAATCACACGATCCGCGTGCTCGCAGAAACCTTGAAAGATGTTTCAGGCTTTAAGGGCAAGATCGTCTGGGACACATCGAAGCCGCTCGGCCAGCTCGCGCGCAGCTATGATGTCACCAGGCTGCAGGGCCTCGGCTGGAAGCCCAAGACGGGATTCGCGGAAGGGCTGAAGGCGACCTTCGATTGGTATGCCGCCAACCAAGATAAGATCCGGCGATAATTTTTAGAGACCGTCCACCAGCGGCGGCTCGAAGCTCAAGCCGAGATCCCAGGGAAAATAGATCCAGGTATCCTGCGGCACTTCCGTCACGAATGTATCGACCAGCGGCTTTCCGATGGGCTTGACATAAAGCGTCGCCACATGCGCCGAGGGCAGGATCCGGCGCACGAGCTTCAACGTTTCGCCCGTATCGGCGAGGTCGTCGATGACCAGCACTTTGGAGCCTTCGGCCGCGGCGATAAAGGCAGGCGCGATCTCCTTGATGATCCGGCCCTCGCCTTGAACCGTCTCGGCCAGATAGCTCGCGACTGAAATCGTCTCGATGCAGCGCAGATCGAGTTCGCGCGCAACAATGGCCGCCGGCGTCAACCCGCCGCGCGTGATGGCGACCAGGCACGAAAAAGGCCCGGCCGCGCGTAATAGTGCCGCGAGCGCGCGGGCATCGCGATGGAACTGGTCCCAGGAAATCGTCAGAGCTTTTTTTGCCGGCGGATCGGATGCCATCGGCATCACACCCGTTCGGCATGCAAGCGCGACACGAAGGCGCCGATGGCGGCAACGGCTTTCGCCACCAAGGCACCATCCTTGCCGCGCACGACGATCTGATTATGGAATTTGCCGTCGACGACGGAGGGGTAAGAACCGATCGACAAACCCGGGTTCGACATGGCGACGGCGGCCAGTTCCGCCGCGTAAGTGCCTTCCGGCAGATTGCCCACCTCGATCGTCTCGGCGATGGTCAAAGCGCCGGTCGAAAGGCGCGGCGCGACATCTTCGAGCATGGCCTGCACGACGGAAGGTACGCCCGCCATGACGATCACATTCTCGATCCAGAAACCTGGCGCTTTCGAGACCTTGTTCAAAACGAGATCGGCGCCGCGCGGGATGCGCGCCATGCGGCGGCGCGCCTCGTTCAAATTTTCCGGCTTGATGAATTGCAGCAGAAGCTCGATCGCGCGGGGGTCCTCATAGACTTCCACGCCGAAGGCAGCGCCCATCGCATCGGCCGTGATATCGTCATGCGTCGGTCCGATGCCACCTGTCGTGAAGACATAATCGTAGCGCGCGCGCAACGCGTTGACGGCCGCGACGATATCATCCGTCACGTCCGGAACGATCCGCACCTCGCGCAAATCAAGGCCGATATTCGTGCAAAAATCGGCGATCGCACCGATATTTTTATCCTTCGTGCGCCCCGACAGGATCTCGTCGCCGATGACGAGAGCCGCCGCGGTCACGATGGTCGCCGCCTGCGTCATGAATAGATCTCCAGACGTTTGCTAGCATAAAATGGTCCGGGATTCGACCCCTTCAGATTCAATACGATAGAGCCCAAGGCTGCTTAGGAAAGACGCATTTGCCGAACTTGTGAATAGGATCGATTCGGCTCAATCGGTCGTACGCGAGGTCCAGGTCGCATAGGTGACGCCGGGTGCCTCCTCCAAAGACGTCGTGATGGCGTCGAGCTCGGCGGCATCGACGCTCGTGGCGGCAAGGGTCGCGATGAATTCGACCTCGTCTTCGCCGCGTTCGAGGACTTCGATTTCCCGGACGGGATAGGCCGCCGCGTCGAGCTTCTCGACGAGCAGATCGCGCACGTCGTCGCGCATCTCCTGATTCGCCGTCACATGCACCTGATAGGTGGCTTCCGCCGCCTTTTCGTTGATCGGGATGCGTTCGATGAAATTGACGAGCGGCCGCAAGAACGTGTTGACGGCCAGCACGAACATGGTGAGCGCGATGGCCTCCGCCACCCTGTCGGCGCCGGCGCATCCCCCGACCGCGGCGGAACACCAGACGGTCGCCGCCGTGTTGAGGCCCCGCACATTCGTCCCCTCTTTGAGGATGACGCCAGCGCCCAGAAAGCCGACGCCCGATACCACATAGGCCAAGACCTGCGTTGCGCCGGCATTGCCGTTGATGTCCATCGCAAGATCGACGAAAGCGGCAGCGCCGACGGCGATCAAGGCATTGGTGCGCAAACCCGCCGTGCGCTGGCGATATTGCCGCTCGGCACCGATCACAGTGCCGAGCGCAAAAGCAGACGCCAAAGATACGAATGTGTCGGCCATGTCGCCCAGATTGAACGTCGCCAGACTTTGCACGCTAGACCCTCGATTTGATCCCGGCAGGCCGTCGGATGGCCACGCGAATCGGTGCCCGTTCCACAAGCATGCACTTTCGAGGCTGGCCGGGAAACTGCGGTGCGATTATAGAAGATTTGTAACAGTGATATTTTGAATCGAGACCCATTTGCCACATACGTCGGCCCGCAGGCTCACGCTCTCGGTCGAGCGTTATCCCATCGCGGGCGCCTTCGTCATTGCGCGCGGCGCCAAGACGGAAGCCGTCGTGGTCGTCGCGACGATCTCACAAGGTGAAGCAACCGGGCGCGGCGAATGCGTGCCCTATGCCCGCTATGGCGAAAGCGTCCTGAGCGTGACGGCCCAAATCGAAAGCCTTCGCGGCACGATTGAAGAGGGCATCGACCGGCAGGCGCTTCAGGCGCTTCTGCCACCGGGCGCGGCGCGCAATGCGGTGGATTGCGCTCTATGGGATCTCGAAGCCAAGATCGCGGGCGTCCCCGCTTTCACCCTCGCCGGGCTGGACAGGCTCTCGCCAGTGACGACGGCCTTTACGATTTCAGTTGCTACACCAGAAACAATGGCGGAAGCTGCGCGCGCGGCCACCCATCGTCCGCTGTTGAAGATCAAACTCGCGGGCGACGGCGACCCGGCGCGCATCGCAGCGGTGCACGCGGCCGCGCCCGACAGCACACTCATCGTCGATGCCAACGAAGCTTGGACCGAAGCCAATCTCGAACGAAACCTCGAGGCTTGCGCCAAGGCTGACGTGCGTCTCGTCGAACAGCCCCTGCCCGCCAGAAATGACGCGGCGCTTGAGCGGATCTCGCATATCGTCCCGGTCTGCGCCGACGAAAGCATCCATGACCGGCATGGGTTGGAGGCTTTGCGCGCCCGCTATGACGCGATCAATATCAAGCTCGATAAAACAGGCGGTCTGACGGAGGCTTTCGCGCTCGCCGATGCCGCGGAGGCTTTGGGTTTTAGCCAGATGATCGGCTGCATGGTATCAACGTCGCTCGCCATGGCGCCTGCAATGCTTCTCGCGCCGGGGGCAAGATTCGTCGATCTCGACGGGCCTTTGCTTCTCGCGCAAGACCGGCCGCATGGGCTGAAATATGAAGGTTCCATCCTCTATCCGCCGACGGCGGAGCTTTGGGGCTGAGTTTTGAATAGCCCAATCACGACTAAAATAGCGAGGCGCCATCTCTCTCGACTGTCATGCGCGGGCTAGACCCGCGCATCCAGGCGCAAGTGCCAAGAATGAAACGATCTGTGCTTGGATGCCCGGCTCAAGGCCGGGCATGACGAACCTCCCTAGATCATGCGTCAAAATCAAAATTTGAGCCTTTTGCGGATCACCCCGCACCACACAGCAAACACCAAACCGCATCCGGCGAGACACGCCATCGCGAGATAGGCTCCTGCCCCATAGTGGCTCGTCAGCCAGCCGCAGGCCACCGTCGAAAGCGCCATCGAGAGCGCGGAGACGGTCGAATACCAACCCTGCATACGGGCGCGATGGTTTCGCCCCGCGAGACTCCCGATCAACAAGACGGTGCCGAGGTAGGTCGAGGCGAAACTGAGGGCATGCATGGCCTGAAGCACGAGCACGACGGGCGCTGAGGGATGCAGTGCCATCACACTCCAGCGCAGCATGGCGCCCGCCGCGCCGAGCACCAGAAAACGCGCGGCATTATTCGCGCCGCCGAGGTAGCGCTCCGCCGTGAAGAATAAGACGCATTCGGCCGCGACCCCCATCGCCCATGCGACGCCGATAATATCCGGCGAAAAGCCCTGCGCTTCCCAAAGCAAGGTTCCAAACGAATAGACTTCGGCATGGCTCGCCTGCGTCAAAGACCCCGCCGCGATGCAAATGATCGCGAGCCGCAAATCGGCTGGATCCTCGGTCAAGCCGCCAGCCGCGTTCGGATCGAATCTGAATCGGCGCATGGTGAGCCCGGCCCAGATAGCGGCGCCCGCCGCCACAAGCGCCAGACAGATCATCGCAAGGATGATCCACCCGCCGGGAAAGATCGCGACGACCGTGCCCGATAGAAGCATCATCGTCAGCGCGCTGAGTGAAGCGCCCATGCGCACGCGGCCATAGCGCACCGGCGGCTGACGGGCTTTTTCGAGACGGCGGATTTCCGAAAGGCTCAGCGCATCGGCGAGCGAGGGCATCGTGCCTTGCGCCGAAATGGCGAGCAGCGCGCCTAGAAAAATCGGCACGAAACCTTTGACGAAGCCGAGAGCGAAATAGCCCGCAAACATCGCCGTGGCGCAGACCGCGAGTGTCACCGCGATCCCACGTCTATCGGCGATATAGGCAATCAAAGGCGTCGCAAGCACACGCAGGACGAAGGGCGCGCCGGTAACAAGCGCGATCTCGCTATCGTCCAACCCGCGCGCGGCGAGCCAGACGGGAAAATAAGTGAGATAAAGTCCGATTGGCAGAAAGAGCGCGGCTGACAGAAAATAAAGCCGCCACGCCGCCCTGTTCCTGATCCGCAGCGCGGCGCGGCTCACCCGCATATCGGCGCGGCACTCTTTTTTGACGCGTTTTCTTGACGCGAACCGGTACCCACTTCGCTTGAAAACGCTTTGGTCTAAACACGGCGGCGCCTGATCCGGACGTAGAGAGCGCCGCCACCGCCGTGACCGATATGAGCTTCCTCGAAGCCGACGACGCAGGACCGGAATTCCGCGAGACCAAGCCACTCCGGAACCTGGCGGCGTAAAATGCCGCGCTCCGATTCGGGCCCCGTGATGCGGCCTTTGCCTGTGATGACAAGA
>JAATEW010000097.1 GCA_015655535.1 Hyphomicrobiales bacterium
CGCAAGGCAAAGATGCGCGGCGACCGCCGATGCCGATCCGCCGGACGATCCGCCGGGCGTCAAGGGCTTGGCGTCGCCGGCCCGGCGCCACGGCGAGATCACCGGCCCGAAATAAGACGTCTCGTTCGACGAGCCCATCGCGAACTCGTCCATGTTGAGCTTGCCGAGCATAAGTGCGCCGTCGCGCCAAAGGTTCTCGGTGACCGTCGATTCATAAGGCGGCACGAAACCTTCGAGCATATGGCTGCCGGCCGTCGTCTGCACGCCGTTGGTGCAATAGAGATCCTTGATGCCGAGCGGCAGACCTTCGAGCGGCCGCGCGTCGCCCTTGGCTATGACCCTGTCCGACTCCTCCGCCTCGGCAAGCGCCCGCTCCGGCGTCTCGACGATGAAAGCGTTCAAAGCACGCGCTTTCTCGATCGCCTCGATATGGGCTTTGGTCAGCTCGACGGCAGAGATTTGTTTTTGCACCAGCGCATCGCGCGCGGCAGCGAGGGTGAGGTCGGTCAGATCAGTCAATTTTATTCCACCACCTTGGGCACCATGAAGAAATGATCCTCGCTGACCGGCGCATTGGCGACGATCTCGTCCGCAATGCCGCCGTCGTTCACCACGTCGTGGCGCTTCTTCATCGGCATCGGAATGACCGAGGTCATCGGCTCGACACCCTCGACATCGACCTTGGTCAATTCATCGACAAAGGCCAGGATCGCATTGAGCTCGCCTTGCAGATGCGGGACTTCCTCGTCCGTGACCTTGATGCGGGCCAAATGCGCGATGCGCCGGACGGTCGCCTGATCGACGGACATGAAAACTCCCTGAAAAGCTCGGGCGGACGGGACGCAGAGCCTATAGCACCTGCCGCGTTTATGGGGCAATGCGACGGCTTGGCGGGAGGCGAAGAGTTCAGATGCTCAGGGATTTAAGGCGTTTGGGCGGCACCCACCGTGTCGGCGACGGCGGCACCCCGCGCGCCAAGCGGCTGAGGCTTTCCCGTCGTCGTGTCATGGAGCGTCTGATGCTCCATTTCCGCATCGAGCTCCGCGCCCATGAGGAACACCACGACGGAGAGCCAGATCCAGACCATGAAACCGATCACGGCGCCAAGCGAACCATAGGTCGCGTTATAGCTGCTGAAATGCGCCGTGTACCAGGAAAACAGAAAGGAAACGCCGAGCCAAACCAAAGCGGCGACCGCGCTTCCCCACGAAATCCAATGCCATTTGGCTCGAGCCCGGCTCGGCCCGTAGCGATAAAGACCGGCAAGCGCCAAACTCACCACGATAAACAGTGCCGGCCACCGCAAGAGCGGCAAAAAGGAATGAAGCGTGGTTTCGATACCGGCGAATTGCAGCGCCGCCGGAAGAACGATGATGGCGCCGAGCGCCAGAAGCAAAAACACGATGGCCACGCTCGTGAAAACCAGTGAAAGGGCGTTGAGTGTGGGGATGCCGCGCTTTTCGGTCTCGCCATAGATGACATTGAGCGCGTCGAAAAAGGCTTTCATGCCCGCATTCGCGCTCCAGAGCGAGGTGAGAAGACTGATGATGAAGGTCAGTCCCAATGCCCCCTGACCTTGCGAGGCCACGCGCGTCATCTGATCGCGCATGACGTCGAGAGCGCCGCCCGGAAGGACTCCGGACAGATCGTCGAGATGGGCCGCGATCGTCCCCGCATCGGCGAAAAGTCCATAGAGCGAGACGAGCGCCGCGATGGCCGGAAAAATGGCAAGCAGCGAATAGAATGTGACGCCCGCTGCGATCGCCATGACCCTGTGCTCGGAAATATTCTTATAAACGCGGAGGAAAATATCTTTCCATCCGCGTGGCGGAACGTCCGAGGGCGCCGCCGCCATCCGCCCGCGATCTTGGCCCTCGTTGACGCAATATTGCCCATCGCGGACGAAGGGCTCGTTAGGGGCGGTGGAATCCGCGGCCATAAACGCCTCGGACGAAGGCAAGAAACGGCTCGCGGCGCCGCTTGCTAAAAAGCCGAGCGCTGCTGCCATCAGCCATTGCGGCACCTCGGCCGCGATGGGACCGGCCGGGGTGATGGCGCCCCTTCTCTTCGAAATGATCCGCAGCGCAGCGCCGCGGCCGAGCAACAGCAGCGGCAATGCAAAGGCGGCGCGCTGCGCAAGACTTGAATGGCGCGCGGCGTCGTAAAGCTCGGCCTTGATCTGTTTCGGCGTGAGGCAGGCGCGCAAATCCGCGAGCGTGGCGGCGAGCTGACGACGGGCCGCCTCGACCTCGTGTTCAAGCTCTTTTGTCGAACTCATTCGTCCGGCCTTAGTTGGCGCTTGGTCATGGCCAAGTCCTCGCGAAGCTGGCCGGCCGTCTCATGAAGCATCAAGTTTTTAGGCTGAAGACGGCCGATGCCGATCATGATGAGCGCAGCGCTCACTATAAGAATAAGGGCAGCAATGATCAGCGCCGCCCAATAGGATGCGAGACCCAAGGCCATGAGCGCCGCGACCGCGGCCAGAAGCAGCACGAAAAAGCCTGGAATCAGCAAAATTCCGCCGGCAACAAGAAGCACGAGGCCCATCGCGGCCCTGCGGGACTTTTCCGAGATTTCGGCGCCGGCGAGTTCGCGCTCCTTGCGCAACAGCGTGGTGAACTGCGCCAGCGCAACGGGAATGAGGTCAAGAATCCGCCGCGTGCCCTCCATGAAAGCCTCTGCCGCCTGTTCGAAGGAGGCAAGACTTGGACGGCGCCTTGCCGCGATTGGAACATCGGGCCGGCCGGAAAAGTTCCGGCCGGGCCGGCCCACATTCTACCAAAACTCGACTGGCGACCCGATCTCTGGCACCACCACCTTCTGGCCCGTTCCTAGGGCCGTGATGAAGGCATTGGCGTCCGGCGCGAGCGCATCGAAGGTGCCATAGTGGCAAGGCACCACGGTCTCGAAATTGAAATAGCGCTTGACCGCGAAGGCAGCCGTCCGGGCGCCCATGGTGAAACGGTCGCCGACCGGCACGAGCCCGATTTTCGGCTGATAAAGCTCATGGATGAGCGCCATGTCGGAAAACACGTCCGTATCGCCCATGTGATAGACTGATGGGCCATCGTTCGGCGTAATGACGAGGCCG
>JAATEW010000426.1 GCA_015655535.1 Hyphomicrobiales bacterium
CGTAATGCCGAGATCGGCGAGCAAGTCTTTCGGCTGGATCGAGATCAGCCGCGGCTGTCCGTCGGCGATCGATTCCTTTGCTGCTTTCAGCGTGGCGCCTCTGGCGCAGCCGCCGCCGATCCAGCCCGCGACGACGGTGCCGTCTTCGAGGATCAAGGCCTTGGCGCCGGCCTTGGCCGCGGTGACGGAGACCGTGCGCACGACGGTCGCCACGGCGAAGGGAAGCTCCTGGCTCTGCATGTTTTGCATCATCGTCAATGTGTCGGACGCGATAGTCATCATCACCTCCTCATTCAAACTCTGGCGAGATAGGGTTCGAGCGCTTCGAGGCTCTCGAGATTATGCGCGGGTGCGAAGAGATCGACGAAGGGCAGGGCGGCCTTCATGCCCTGGGCTTCCGGCGCATAATCCTGCCAGCCGGCCATGGGATTGAGCCAGACGATACGGCGGCAGCGGCGCCGCAAGGCGCTCATTTCTTTTGCGAGCATATCCGGTTCGCCGGTTTCATATCCGTCCGAAATGATCATGACGGCGGTGCGCGAGCGTATCGTGCGCGCCGCATATCTGGCGTTGAAGGTCGCAAGGCTTTCGCCGATCTTCGTGCCGCCGCCGACTCCCTCGGTCATGAGGCTGAAGCGGTCGATGGCGCGCTGCGGATCTTTCTCCGTCATGGCGCCGGTCACATCGACGAGGCGCGTGTGAAAGAGAAAAGTCGAGGCATATTTGAACGAGCCGAGCATGCCGTGCATGAAGCGCACGAAGGCCGGCGTATAGGCACTCATCGAGCCTGACGTATCGAGCAGCATCACAAGCCGCAGCGGCTTCGTCTTGCGGCGCCGGAACACAAGATCGACGGGCGTGCCGCCGCGCGCGATGCTGCGGTGGATCACGCGCCGGAAATCGAGGCGGCGGCCGTGCTTGGCGGCTCTGTCGCGCCGCGTCAGCCTTGTGCGCATTTTCGCGGCGAGCCGGTCGGCGAGCGCATAGGCGCGCCGCAGCTCCTCCTGATTGAGGATATGACGGAAGTCTTTTTTGCTCAGGGCTTCTTGCGCCGCGGCGCCCCCCTGCCGGTCACGGCCACCCTCGGCCGATGCGGGATCACCGGCCGAGTCTGGCCGCTCCGGGCGCTCACCGGCGCCGGACCGAGGCGGGCCATCCTCTGGACCGGCAGGAGGTCGGGATTGAGCCGGCGCTTGCCGCCGGTCCTCGAAACGGGTAGTGCCTTTGGTTCCATGGGCGAACCAGAAGGCATTGAAGATCGCGTCGAACTTTTCCCAATCGGACCGGTGCGAGGCGAAAAGCGCGCGAAGCGCCGCGACAAGCACGGTCTTATTGGTGGGTTCGATCGCACAGAAAATCCGCAGCGCATCCTGGCTTTCGGCGAGCCCGATGGTGAAACCGTTGGAACGCAGCGACCGGACGAAAGCGGCGAAGCGCAGACGTGCCGGCTCGCCGAGATCGAAGGAAGGAGCTTGGAGCGCGGGAAGGACCATCGTCGCCTCACGCCACTTTCGCGATGAGACGCTCGACGACTTCGTGCGTCAGACGCGCCTGATCCTCATGCGTCTTCAACAGGGTCATCAACAGGTCATGCACGGCGGAAGGATCTTGCTGCAGATCGTTTTGACCAATGCCGATCAAGGCGGCGGCGAAGTCGAGCGTCTCCGCCACGCCGGGAACCTTGCGAAGATCTTCCTTGCGGATGGCTTGAAGAAGCCGCGCCACCTGCAAGGCAAGCGCGACTTCGATGCCCGGATGGCGCGCCCGGATGATCGCGACTTCGCGGTCCTGATCGTGGAAATCGACGTAATGATAAAGACAGCGCCGCCGCAAAGCGTCGGAGATTTCACGCGTGCCGTTGGAGGTCAGAACCACGCGCGGAATCGATCGCGCCGCGATCGTGCCGAGTTCCGGAATCGTGACCTGGAAGTCCGAGAGGACTTCAAGAAGAAAAGCCTCGAACTCCTCGTCGGCGCGATCAACTTCGTCGACGAGGAGGATCGCGCGGGTCTCGGCCCGGATAGCCGCCAATATGGGCCGTTCGAGGAGGTAGGGTTCGGAAAAGATCTGGGCTTCGGTGAGGTCGGCCTTTTCACCTTCATGCGCCTTGATTGCGAGAATCTGGCGCTGATAGTTCCATTCGTAGAGCGCTGCGTTCTGATCGAGGCCTTCATAGCATTGCAGCCGGATCAAAGGCGCGCCATGCAGCGCCGCGAGCGCCTTCGCGACCTCGGTCTTGCCGACGCCCGCTTCGCCTTCGAGCAGAAGCGGACGTTTCAACAGATCCATCAGCCAAAGCGCCGTCGCGAGGTCGCGGTCGGCGACATAGCCGACCGCAGCGAGGCGCTCGCTGATTTCATTGCGGACAAGCGACATGGAGGACATGATCTATGCAGCTTCTTGATCGTGCAGTCCGAGCTTCTGGCCGACTTCCCAAATCCGCCAAAAATCGTGCGGCATGTCGATATGGGTCGTGCCCAGAAACGAGAAGGCGTCGTTGACCGCGTTGGAGAAGCAGGGCACGCCGCCGACATGCGGGCTTTCGCCGACGCCCTTCGCACCGATCGGATGATGCGGCGAAGGCGTTTCGGTGTAATCCGTCTCCCAATGCGGCGTCTCGACGGCGGTCGGCAGGAAGAAATCCATGAAGGACGCGCCCATGACATTGCCGGCCGCGTCGTAGCGGATCTCCTGGCCCATAGCGACGGCGAAGGCTTCGGTAAGGCCGCCATGCACCTGGCCTTCGATGATCATCGGATTGATGCGCGTGCCGCAATCGTCGAGCGCATAGAAGCGCCTGATCTTATAGACGCCCGTATCGACATCGATATCCATCACGCAGAAGTACGAGCCGAAGGGATAGGTCATGTTCGGCGGATCGTAATAATTCACTGCTTCAAGGCCGGGCTCCAGATTGGGGATCGGCTGGTGATAGGAGGCCCAGGCGATCGCCGCCATGCCGATGCGCTTTTCCGGCAGGCCTTTCACCTGGAAGCCGTCGACATCCCATTCCAAATCGTTGTGATGGACTTCGAGCAGATGCGCCGCGATCATCTGCGCCTTAGCGCGGATCTTTCGCGCGGCCATAGCAATCGCCGCGCCAGCCGTCGGCGTCGAGCGCGAACCGTAGGTGCCAAGCCCATAGGGCGCGGTATCCGTATTGCCTTCCTCGATCGTGATGTCGTCCGCTGGAATGCCGAGCTCGGTCGCGAGAATTTGCGCATAGGTCGTCTCGTGGCCCTGGCCCTGGCTCTTCGTGCCCATGCGGGCGATGGCGGAGCCCGTCGGATGGATGCGGATCTCGCAGGAATCGAACATGCCGACGCCCAAGATGTCGCAATTCTTCGATGGGCCTGCGCCGACGGTCTCGGTGAAGAAGGCGATGCCGATCCCCATGATCTCACGGGTCTCGCCGCGCTTGAAAGCTTCGCGCTTCTTGGCCTGCTCTTCGCGGAGCTGGCCATAGCCGATGGCTTCCATCGCCTTGTTCATCGCAAGATGATAATCGCCTGAATCATATTCCCAGCCAAGCGGCGCTTTGTAGGGGAATTGCTCGCGCCTGATGAAGTTTTTGAGCCGCAGATCGGCCGAATCCATGCCGAGCTTTTGTGCCAGGCACTCGATCGCCCGTTCGATCGCGTAGACCGCTTCCGTCACCCGGAACGAGCAGCGATAGGCGACGCCGCCCGAAGCTTTGTTGGTGTAGACGCCATCCACTTCGAGATGCGCGACCGGCATGTCGTACGAGCCGGTGCAAATATTCATGAATCACGCCGGCCATTTGGACGGGTAGGCGCAGGCATCGAAAGCGCCATGATCGGCGAGCACATAGCAGCGCATGGCGAGGATGCGGCCGTCTTCGGTCGAGGCGAGTTCCGTCGTCATGTGATAGTCGCGGGCAAAGGAGGTGGTGGAGAGATTCTCCATCCGGTCCTCGACCCATTTGACCGGCTTGCCGAGCACGATCGAGGCGACGATCGAGCAGACGTAGCCTGGATAGACGCCGACCTTATTGCCGAAGCCACCGCCGATGTCGGGCGCGATCACATGGATCTTGTGCTCTGGAATATGTGAGATCAGCGAAGCAACTGTGCGCACCACATGCGGCGCCTGGAAGGTGCCGTAGAGCGTCAGTTCGCTCTTGATCTTGTCGAAGGAGGCCAGGCTCTGGCAGGTCTCGAGCGGCGACGGATGCTTGCGGTGATACC
>JAATEW010000215.1 GCA_015655535.1 Hyphomicrobiales bacterium
CTGTTCAATCAGCAGGTGATCGAGGCCATGTCCGCGATCAACGAGCGGTCGAGCATCTTTCCCTATTCCAATCCGACCTCGCGGTCCGTATGCACGGCGGAGGAGGCCTATCGCTGGTCGCATGGCAAGGCAATCTTTGGGAGCGGCAGCCCGTTCCCGCCGGTCGAGATCGCGGGCCAAACCTTCGTGCCGGGCCAAGGAAACAATGTCTATATTTTTCCGGCGATGGGCATGGCGGTCTTCGCGACGGAGGCGAGCCGCGTGACCGAGGACATGTTCATCGTCGCAGCCAAGGCCGTGGCGGAACAGGTCACGGAGGAGAATCTTGCCAAGGGCTTGATCTATCCGCCGCAGAGCCGCATCTTCGAGGCTTCGCTGCATGTGGCGGGCAAAGTCGCGGCCGCTATTTTCGACAAGGGTCTCGCCCGCGTGCCGAAGCCCGCGGATATAGATGCCCATATTCGCAACGCCGTCTATCATCCCGTCTATCCGGTCTGAACACATATGCAAAGCACGCCCCGAAGCGATGGAGAAGTCGAGGAGATCGCCCATCTGTCGCTGCAACTCGGGCGGCTGCTCTTGGAGAACGGCGCCGAGACGGCGGAAGTGCAGAAAATGGTAACGCGTTTCGCGGCCGGGCTCGGCTGCGAAGCCCGCCTCATCGTCACCTACGAAGCGCTGATGCTGACCTTGGTGAGCGACGCACGGTTCCGCACCAAGGTCGGGCCGCATTTGACCGGCATGAATGTGAACATGACCGCGGTCGACGTGCTCAATCGCATTGTCGATCAGGCCGCGAGAGGCGAACTCAAGCTCGAAGAGATCCATAAGGAACTCGACGTGATGGAGCGCGGGCCGCCGGCCTATCCGCGCGCGATCACCGCCGTCGCGCTCGGATTGACGGCGGCGAGTCTGTCCAAGCTTTTCGGCGGCGATTGGATCGTGTTCCTCATCACTTTCGTGGCAGGCATATGCGGTACCTTCATCCGCCAGGAGCTTGGCCGCCGGCACGCCAATCCGTTTCTTGTTCCCTTCGTCGCAGCCCTTATCAGCGGCATCATCGGCGGCCTTGGCGTGAGATTGAGCCATGTCGCCGCTCCGGCGCTCTGCCTGATCGCGCCGGGCATGATCATCGTCCCGGGCGTTCCTTTGATCAATGGCATCTGGGACACGATCAGGAATCACATGACGCTTGGCCTATCGCGGCTTGGCTTTGCCGGGCTCGTTGTGCTTGCCATCGCTTTCGGCCTGTTCGTTGCGACGATGATCACGGGTGTGCGGATTCCGATCGACAGTCCGGCGCCCGTTCTATCCGTTGCGGAAGATGCCTTGTTTTCGGCTCTGGCGGCGATCGGCTACGTGTTCCTATTCAATGTTCCGGTCCGGCTCTGCTGGGCCTGCGTTATCTGCGGCGTCTGCAGCCATACGCTGCGGACGGCTGTGGAGCATTTCGGCATCGACATCGTCACTGCGACCTTACTCGGCGCGCTCGCCGTCGGCTTTCTCGCCCAAGCTTTCGCCCGCTGGTTTCGGGCGCCGCCGGCGGCCTTCGCCTTTCCGGGTGTTGTCGCCATGGTGCCCGGCTCTTACGCCTTTCGTGCCATTATCGGTGCGTTGCAGATCGCACAGGCGGGAGCTGATGCGCCCGCGCCGCTCATTGCCGAAACGACCTCTTTGACCATCGCGAGCCTTCTCCTGACGGGGGCGATCGCCGTCGGTCTCGCCGCGCCGCTTGTCTTCAGCAAAAACAGCGGGCGCGTTTAACCGGCCTGTTCAAATTTGCAATATTCTTGCGCCAAAACCATTTTCAGCGTGTAGCATCGCCGCGGTCATCCCGGCGTGAGCGGCGGCATATATGGGAAGCAGAAAAGATCATGAACACGGGCGACGGCTGACATGACCGTCACCCATTTCCGCACGCCGTCCAAACTCCCCCCGAATAAGGGAGGCCACATTGCTGGATTTTGAAGAATTCAAAAAAGCGGCTTCCAAATCGGCTTTGAAAGCCAGGCGCAAAGCCCATGAGCTTTTGCCGCAGCATGTCGCCGCCGCCTATAAGGAAGCGGAAAAAATCGCAGCTCAAAGAGCCAATGCGGAAGCTTTGCACACCTATCTCGGCGACGTTCTTTGGCAGATCGCGGAGCTCGTCAAAGCCTCGTACAAAGGCGGCCACTTGCTGGTAAAAACCCATGGGCAGCCGGGCGACAAACAATTCGGCATTACCATCGAACACCAAGGCGCGCCTCAAAAGGGCATTCTGTCGCTCGGCATAGATTCGGTCCCCTTCAGCGAGAATGGCGCGGAGCCTTATCAGACGCTGGCCATCACGATGCGGCATCCGGGAAGTTCGCGGTCCGAGTATCGCAATCTTCTCTATATCAAGGAGGGGATGCGGACGCTGTCTGGTCCCGATCAAAGAGAGCTGTGCCGGGCAGTGAATGCGCGGATCGAGGTCATGCTTGCGCAGGGCCAGAAGCCGCCCTTGGGTTCCGGCGATCTGCGGCACGGATAGGGCGACGAAGTTCGGCCAACTATCGCACGTGCCTCGACAGTTCGACCCCGAGACGCGGAATACCGGCATTCGCGCGGTTCCCGGCGATGAAAATCGCGAGATCTTTCCAGGGATTTATGACGATGACGCTATTGAAGCCGTCGGTGCCGCCCGCTTTGAAAAAAACCGGACGCGCTCCCTCGGCCGGATCGCCGAGGTTTTGCGCCCATGCCATCCCCTGTTTAAAGTTATCTGCCGGCTGATAGATCGGAGTCATGGCGTCTTTCAGCGCATGGACGAGGAGCGGCACTGCTTCGCCGCCATCGGCCGTCTCATGGCCGAGCGCGGCCTCGCCAAAGGCGAGCATGTCGATTGCGCTCGAGCGCAGCGCGCCGGCCGGATACCAGGCAAATATGGGCCAGGGGATGACAGGTTCGCCATTGCCGCCATAGCCTTGCGCTAGGCGGTCCCGCTGATCCGGCGGGACGCGCATCTGCGTGCTGGTCATGCGCAGCGGCCCGGTGATCCGCTGGCGGATGAGATTTTCCCAGGGCTCGCCCAGCCGCTCCGCGACCAGATAGCCGAGAAGCCCGACGCTGGCGTTCGAGTAGATATAGGCAGCCGGCAGTTTGCAGGCGCCGTCCTCGCTCTGCTCCCAATGCGATACCCAGTTGAAAAAGTCTTCGCTCGTATAATGCTCGATGCCGCGCTCGGCCAATCGGCGCGGCACATTGCTTGGCAATTCCGGCATGCCGGACGAGAAATCCGACAATTGCAGCATCGTGATCTGCGCGGTGCAGGGCTTCAACCGGCGGTCCGGCAGATAAGATTGAAGCGGCGCGTCGCGCTCCATCTTCCCTTCGATAAGGGCTTCGGCGAACAGGGCGGTGGTGAAGACCTTTGTGATGGAGCCGATCTCGACGATCGTATCCGGCGCGAAGGCCGCGCTGCCGGTGCCGCTATAGCCGAAATAGCTTCGGCGGCCGTGCCAGCTTACGCCAACGATCAATCCCGGAATGGCCTCGCGTCTCACCGCGCTGCCGACGATCCGGTCGACGAGCGGCTGAAGTTCCGCGGCATCGGGTCCCGCTGCCGACGCGGCCGCGATGCCGTCGGACGGCGCGTCTTGGGCGAAACGCTCCTGCGCCCCGGCCGGGCCGCCCATAGCAGCGAGGCAGAGGGCTAGGATCGCCCCTCGGCGCGCCACATAGGATGATTTGATCTGCTCGAAATGCTGAGCCTCGTGTCTCGCCATAGGTCGCTCCGATAGGTTTCGCGCGCCGATGCGCGATGCCGAACCGCGCTTCGATTTGCCTGAGCGATACAGTGCCGAACTGGTGCGAGCCAAACCGCCGGCTTGCGAAACGGCGATGAGGGGATCCGCCGTCGCCGGATGGGGCGGCGCCCGTCCCTTCGAAAGGGTGGAAGGCTGCGTCAAACCCAATGAAAAACGGCCCCGAAGGACCGTTCTAAGCCATTGATCTCTATCGAGAGATTTTGGAGCGGGCGAAGCGCCCTGAGACATCTTAAGTATAATGGATTCCGCCGAAAAATCAACGTCATTTTTTCGGACGGCGTCAGTGCTGTTGTCCGAATTGTTAGACGTTTTTTCCAGCACGTCTAGGCGCTCCAAAGGCCGCTCCAAACCTCGCTTGAGGTATTGGGACGGGATGAAAAGGTGTCGTCTCCCTTAGATTTATGTCCGCAAAGATGGCCACAAACTGCACCAGTGACCATTTTTATGAACGTTATGCTCGTCAGGCCGGCACCAGGGAATCTTGCTTGTCGGCATTGGCGCAAAGCCGCGGCACCTCTTTCGGGAAGTTCGATCGCAGGAGCTCACCGTTAAGGTCGAAGATGCCGAAGCTCTATACCAAAGGCTGAGGGGCTTTTGCTATAACTAGAACCTCTTCCGTCGATGAAGGCGAGCCAAAACTCAGACGGTGGATTTGCAGGAACAAAGGTTGGCGGCACTCCGCCCGAGGTGGTGAGGCTGGACGGCTGGGGCGGCTGCGTCAGCAAGCTTAGTTCCCGGCGTACTCCCAAAACCTCTTTGATCAATTCTTTTTCAAAGTGTGCCACCGCTTTGCATTCGATACCAAGTCCGATCTCGCTGTATAGCGGATACCCAATTGTTGCTTTTGTCACCACGACATCAAGTTCATGGCGACAGCTCTTGTCGCATGGACCACCATTATGTTGATGCCCTAGTGTCTCAAATTCAATATCGACAAAGATGCGCCAGTCTGTTGACTTTGATTGCGGATTTGACACCTCAAAGTGTGGATCGGCTAACTTGATTTTACCGTGACCTCCCTTGAATTTCAGAGTCGTCCCGATGAAAGTTATTCCAAACCCCCTTAGGGACAGATCCTTGATAAGTTCAGAAAGAACAAAAAGTTCATAGAGCTTACCATTCTTTAGCCCTCTAAGCAGTGCTGCGTCGGCTGG
This sequence comes from Hyphomicrobiales bacterium, assembly GCA_015655535.1. Taxonomy (GTDB): domain Bacteria; phylum Pseudomonadota; class Alphaproteobacteria; order Rhizobiales; family Beijerinckiaceae; genus Methyloferula. The sequence goes on from JAATEW010000215.1 coordinate 4,943, forward strand.
TCTAACCTGGCGATATGCGGCAAATACGCTTTTAATCTGAGTGATTGCGGCGTTTCGATTCATTATCGAGGCTCCGAACTCGTTGAACCACCTTCTCTCAACTGGTCAATAAGTCCTTTGAGCTCGCGACGAAGAGGACCAAGTTCAGGTGCGGAACCTAGATTGATAGATCTATGTTCGATGGCCGTATCTTCCAATGGCACTACAATTGCGGCCTCCAATCTGGCGCCTCTAACATGTTCATTTATGCTTGCGAGGGCTGAATTATAGACTTCTCGATCTTGAATTGCCAAAAAACGCTCGAAAGCAAAAAGCATTTCTATAAGTCGTTGCTTCGGTCCAAGCAGGCGTGCTTCACCTGTTTCTGTATCAGTTTCAGCATAATGCCTTTCGTCCGCGATGTCGGAAGCATCAATTCCGCGGAGCTCCTCTTCAAGGAGAGCAATTAAGGCCTGATAGTCTTCGTCCTCCACGACATGCTCCCTGATCCTTGTTTCATTCACACGCGTAGCCTTGTTCAGGTCTGCGAACTTCAAACTTAACTTTCAACGAGATCAGCAATGAAAATTCCCGCTCACCGAGCTCTCATATTTCTTGCCGTACCAAGCGTTTGCGCGAGCGTTTTGGCTCTGCCTGTCTTTAGCTCGCAAGCCTTTTCTCAGACGACAACGCCGCAAACCGACGCCTGCCCCGGCGACAATGGCGGAATCAGTCTTTCTCCCGGCTTCTGCGCGACGATCTTCGCCGACAATCTCGGCCACGTCCGCCACATAACCTTCGCCCCCAATGGGGTGCTTTATGCGAACACGTGGAGCGGCCGATATTTCCGCTATGACACGCCGCCGGCGGGCGGCTTCGTGCTGGCGCTCAAGGACAGCAAAGGGACCGGTACCGCCGACATCATCGAACGCTTCGGCGACGGCGTGCCGGAAGGTTCGGCCGGCGGCAGCGGCGTCGCCTTCTACAAAGGTGCCGTCTTTGCCGAACAAAACGACAAAATCCTTCGCTATGCAATCCCCGATGGATCGATCGTCCCCAAAGATAGACCGGAGGTTGTCGTCTCCGACCTGCCGCTGACCGGCGACCACCCGATGCATCCTTTCGTGATCGATCCGCAAGGCAATATCTATGTCGACCTCGGTTCGGCGACCAATAGTTGTCAGGTCGACAATCGCAAAACCGGCTCGCCCGGCGTCGCCCCTTGTGTGGAACAAGAAACCCGTGGCGGGACTTGGCGCTACGACGCCAACAAAACCGGGCAGAAATTTTCCGCCGCCGAGCGTTTCGCGACGGGCATCCGCAACGGCGAAGGCTTTTCCTTCGACGCCGCAGGAAAGCTCTACGCGACGCAGCACGGCCGCGATCAGCTCGCGCAGCACTTCCCTGCGTTGTATAGCGCCGCGCAAGCCGCCGAACTGCCCGCCGAGGAAGTCGTGCAGGAAGAAAAAGGCGACGATTTCGGCTGGCCGAGATGCTATTTCGACGGCGGCCAGAAGAAGCTCGTCCTCGCGCCGGAATATGGCGGCGATGGCGGCAAGACGGTTGGTATCTGCGCCGAGAAAAAACCGCCCGTCGCGTTTTTCCCGGCCCATTGGGCGCCGAACGATCTCTTGATCTATACGGGCACGGCTTTTCCGGCTGCCTATCAAGGCGGATTGTTCGTCGCGTTCCACGGTTCTTGGAATCGTGCCCCCGCCCCGCAAGGCGGCTATAATGTCGTCTTCCAGCCGATGAAAGCTGGCAAGACGACAGGCGATTATGTCACCTTCGCCGATGGCTTCGC
>JAATEW010000073.1 GCA_015655535.1 Hyphomicrobiales bacterium
CCGTCACGAGATTGCGCGGCGTGCCGGCAACCCAGAGTTCGATATTCTCGACAAGCTGGTTGGCGAGGCCGGTCATGGCTTCATGACTCGCCCAGGCGACATGCGGCGTAATGATGAGATTGGGCAGTTCCAGCTCGAGATCGAGCAGCACATTGCCGTTCTTCGGCGGCTCGACGGTGAGCACATCAAAGCCCGCGCCGCCGATTTCCCCGGTCCTCAAAGCCTCGACCAAGGCTGCTTCGTCGACGAGGCCGCCGCGTGCCGTGTTGATGAGGATCGCGTCCTTCTTCATCTTTTTCAATTCGGCCGCGCCGATGATATTGCGCGTGCCATCGGTCAAAGGACAATGCAGCGAGACGATATCGCTCTCTTTCAGGATCGTGTCGAGATCGACCTTGCCTGGAAAATCATAGATGTCGGTCGCGATGACTTTCATGCCGAGCGCTTCGGCGCGAGTCGCGACCGATTTGCCGAGCGCGCCATAGCCGATGAGGCCGAGCGTCGAGCCTGAAATATCGCGGATCGGGTGATCGAAATAGCAGAACTGATCGATCGTCTGCCATTTGCCTTTGCGAACGTCGAGCGTGTAGGGGATGAGGCTGCGGCGCAGCGCGAAGATGAGCGCCAGCGTATGTTCCGGCACCGTGTTCACCGCATAATTGCGGATGTTGATGACGGGGATGTTGTGCGCCTTGCAATAGGCTTTGTCGACGCAATCCGTGCCGGTCGCGGCGACGGCGATCATTTTCAGCTTCGGCAGTTTTTCAAGCGAGGCCGTGCGCACCTGAACCTTGTTGATGATGGCGATGTCGGCATCGGCGAGGCGCTCGACGATTTGTTCGGGCGCCGTCGCATCATATTCCGTATAGCTATGCGGGAAGGTCGGCTCGCGCAGCGGGACGCCGAGGGTGCCGCGGTCCAGGAAAACGATTTTCAGCGGTGCCTGATCAGCCATGGACTCCCCTCCTTATTCGAACGCTTGGATTTTCGAGCTGGCCATCTTCTTACGGACGGTCCAGCCGTGGACGCATTGGATTTTTATGGAAAAATCATAGTGCCTACCCTCTCCCACAGGGAGAAGGTGGTCAGCGAAGCTGACCGGGTGAGGGGTTGCTATCGCGAAATTTGAGGGCTCGTAACCCCTCATCCGCCTCGCATTCGCTCGGTACCTTCTCCCACAGGGAGAAGGTATGCACGCCTAGAACGAGGCAAATCCCGTGCGATTGAGCGCGTCTGCGAGACGCGCTCAAATGTTGAAGCTTATTCCGCGGCGTTGGCGATAACGCTGTTCGAGCTGCGGAAATATTGCTGTGCCGCACCGACGCCGCTGCCGGGCTCGATCTTGATGCCAATATCGAGCATGGACATTTCGGCACCCGCGAGCGCGCCGAGCACCATCAGCTCGTTGAGATCGCCGAGATGGCCGATGCGGAAGACCTTGCCTGCAACCTTCGCGAGACCCGCTCCGAGCGCGAGATTATAGCGGCGGTAGGCGGTGGCGATCACATCGGCGCCATTGAAGCCTTCCGGCACGTAGATCGCGGTGACCGTGTCCGAATGCCATTTGGGCTCGGTCGCGCAATTCTTCAGGCCCCAAGCGGCGACCGCGGCGCGCACGCCGCTCGCAAGATAATGATGGCGCTGGAAGACGTTCTCCTGGCCTTCCTCGAACATCATGCGAATTGATTCGCGCAGGCCGTAGAGCAACGGCAGCGACGGCGTATAAGGGAAATAGCCGGTCGCATTGCTCTTGATCATGTCTTCGAAGTTGAAGAAGACACGCGCGCATTTCGCGGTGTGGCGCGCTTCGAGCGCCTTCTGGCTCGCGCCGACGATGGCGAGACCGGCGGGCAGCATGAAGCCCTTCTGCGAGCCCGCGACCGCGAGATCGACGCCCCATTCGTCCATGCGGAAATCGATGCAGCCGATCGAGGAGACGCCGTCGACATAAAGAAGCGCCGGATGCTTGGCCGCATCCATCGCCTTGCGCACGGCGCCGACGTCGGAGGTGACGCCCGTCGCGGTCTCGTTCTGGACGACGAGCACGCCCTTGATCTTATGCTCCTTGTCGGCTTCGAGAACGGCGTGAATATGCTCGGGATGGGTGCCCGTGCCCCATTCCTCGTCGAGAACCTGCACGTCGAGGCCGATGCGCTGGGCGAGATCCGTCCAAAGCGCCGAGAACTGGCCGTAGCGCGACACGACGACCTTGTCGCCGGGCGACAGCGTGTTCGTCAGAGCGGCTTCCCAGCCGCCGGTGCCGGTCGACGGAAAGACGAAACATTGGCCGGTCGTCGTCTTGAAGATTTTCTTCAGGTCTTCGAGGATCGGTTTTGTCAGATCAGGGAAGGTCGGATTTCGGTGATCTTCCATCGGCACATGCATCGCGCGAAGGATCCGGTCGGGAACATTGGTAGGGCCAGGAACGAATAGAAAGTGGCGGCCGGGCATTCTTGAGATCCTCCTAATTGACCAGCGTTCCGGTGGGCTGCACCGGCAGGCCTTCCTCATATGGTTTGGCCGGGTGGCCGTTCGGCTGGAGCCGAAAAGGGCAAGATCCGGCCTTGCACCGGACCTTTTCAAGGACCGGCCGTCGAAACGCTCAACCGCCGTCCATGCGCATTCCATGTGCTAGAAAAACGTCCAGCAAGCTCCTTTGCCGGTCTCGGATCGGACTCGTCAAGCGGTAGGTGCCAAAATATTGGTACCCTGGCCTTTTAAATCGGCGCAATGAGACATTTTGTGACTTAAAGTAAAAAACATGGGCCAGATCAAATATTCTTTAGCCCGCGCCAAATAAATTTTCGGATTTTGGTGCAATGCAAAATGCATCGGGCGGCAAGGCCGACTCTAACCTAAAGAGGCAGCTCTTGAAACGTTCGCGCCTCTAAATGGCAAGTTGATCCCTTGTCGCGGATATTACAGGGAAATTGTAGCTTTCTTAAATCCTTCGACTTTCCCCTGTAGACTTCAAACGTGGCGCCCCGCTCTGTTCGCAAAGAGATTTCTTTAATGGCCAGCCTCTCAAATCGCATTCATCCAATCGCGGAGGCAAGGCCGCCGCGCTTCGGCGCCTTGGTGCTCGGCGCGCTGGGCGTCGTCTACGGCGACATAGGCACGAGCCCGCTCTATACGATGAAGATCGCGCTCGACTGGTCTGGCGGCTTCTCCTCATCCGGGGTCGTGCTTGGCATGCTGTCGCTGATCGTCTGGACGCTTTTGATCACCACTTCGATCAAATATGTCGCGGTGGTGATGCGGGCCGACAACGAAGGCGAGGGCGGCATTCTGGCGCTCATGTCACTGTTGAGCCGCAAGCAGGCCGATCGCATCGGTATCGTCAGCCTCGGCATTCTCGGCGCGGCTCTGCTTTATGGCGACGGTGCCATCACGCCCGCGATTTCCGTTTTGAGCGCGCTTGAGGGATTGAAGGCGCCGGTCCCGAGGATCGAGCCTTATATTGTGCCCATGGCCGTCGTGATCCTGGTCGTGCTCTTTGCCTTGCAGCCGCAGGGCAGCGCGCGCATTGGCAGACTGTTCGGGCCGATCATGGTGGTCTGGTTTGCGGTGATCGGACTTCTCGGCGTGGCGGGCATCGCGCATCACCCAGGCGTGCTTCTCGCGCTCGATCCGCGCTATGGCCTCACCTATCTCTTCACGCACGGTTTCACCGGCTTTCTCGTGCTTGGGGGGGTCTTTCTCTGCGCCACGGGTGCCGAGGCTCTTTATGCCGACATGGGCCATTTCGGACGCAATGCCATCCGCGCCGCATGGTATCTCTTCGTGCTGCCGATGCTGCTCTTGAATTATGCTGGGCAGGCCGGGCTCGTGCTTGACGGGCAGGTTGCAAGCGGCGGCAATCCGTTCTTCGGCCTTTGTCCGGACGTCTTGCAAATTCCGCTCGTGCTGCTGGCGACGGCAGCGACCATTATCGCGAGCCAGGCGATCATCAGCGGAGCGTTTTCGATGACGCGTCAGGCGATCCAGCTTGGCCTCTGTCCGCGCCTGCATATCACGCAGACGTCTGAGGAGGGCTATGGGCAGATCTATGTCGGCTTCGTCAATTGGGCCTTGATGGCGCTCACATTGACGCTGACGCTGACCTTCCGGTCGTCCGACAATCTGGCGGCGGCCTTCGGCATAGCCGTGGCCCTGACCATGCTTTTGACCTCGATCTTGATCTTCCATGTCATGCGCGAGATCTGGCATTGGAGCCTTTACTTGAGCCTTTCGGTCGCGGGCCTCTTCGTCGTCGTCGATCTCTCCTTCGTGACCGCCAATATGATGAAGGTCTTCGAAGTCGGCTGGGTGCCGCTTGTTGTGGCCGCCGTCATCTTTGCCTTGATGTCGATCTGGCGCGACGGCCGCGCTTTGCTCGTGATGAAATTGGAGCGCGATACGCTGCCGCTCGAGACCTTCATCCATCAGATGCACAATAAGCCGCGCGTGCATGGCTCGGCGGTCTATCTGACCAACCGCCTCGACGTCGTGCCCGTGCCGCTCTTGCATAATCTCAAGCACAATAAGATCCTGCACGAACGCGTCGCGCTGATGCAGGTCGTGACCAAGAATATTCCGCATGTGGCGCAGAAGGATCGCTTCGAAGTGCATCATCTCGCCGATAATTATCACACGATCACGGTCAATTACGGATTCATGGAGTCGCCGAATATTCCGCGCGCCTTGGACGATTGCGCGGCGAAGCAGTTACGCTTCAACATGATGGATACGTCGTTTTTCGTCGGGCGCTTCACGATCGTTCCGAAGCGGCGGGCGAAATGGCGCAAGATCGAGACGAAGATCTTCGAGGCCATGCACCGCAATGCCTTGGCCGCGACGGAGTTTTTCCGCATTCCGCCCAATCGCGTGATCGAGCTCGGCACGCAGGTGGAGGTGTAGGGCAACGGTCTATCAATAGCGTCATGGCCGGGACAAGCCTACGGCTGTCCAGCTTAAGTCGCCGCGATATGTTGCATGCTATTGCGACGCCGAATGTTTTAAATCAATTTCCTTCACGCTGAACGCGAACTCTCCGCTCCCAGCCCGACGCGTTACCTTGCAGAGCATGTCAGATTTCGCCATTCATCCGATGGCGGACATTTTCGGCGATGCGGACACGCTTTTGTCAATGACGATCCTTCGGATCGCCGCCGTAGGCGGTCGCACGCAGATAAGTTTACGCAATCTGCGTAAACTTGATTGCGTTGC
>JAATEW010000124.1 GCA_015655535.1 Hyphomicrobiales bacterium
CATCCCGTGCTGGTGGCGGGGGAGCGGCATTTCGACGAAAGCGGGGGCCAGGAGGCGGGAGAGAAATGGCCAGCACTTAGAGCCGATTTTCCGGACGTTGAGCTTCATCTGATCGGCCTCTTGCAATCGAACAAGGCGCGGGAAGCCGTGGCCCTTTTCGATGTGATCGAGACCGTCGATCGGGAGAAGATCGCCGAAGCCCTGGCAAAGGAGATCAAGCGCGCTGGCAAGCATCCGAAACTTTATGTGCAGGTGAATACCGGCGCCGAGCCGCAAAAGGCCGGGATCCTGCCGGAAGAAGCCGACGCTTTCATCAAAACCTGCCGCGAGACCTATGGGCTCGACATCTCAGGGCTCATGTGCATCCCGCCGGTCGATGATCAAGCCTCGCCGCATTTTGCTTTGCTGAACACAATCGCCGCGCGCAACGGGATCAAGGTCCTGTCGATGGGCATGAGCTCGGATTTCGAACTCGCGATCCAATTGGGCGCGACTCATGTGCGGGTCGGAACCGCGATTTTCGGGAAGAGGTAAGGTAGAACGAACCGTTGGGTTTCTATGGTCAGCGCTTGGCGGCGATTGAAGCGGCTTCGGCCGCCAATACACGATCGATGAGGAAATAAAGTTTCTGGTCCTGTCCGCTGCGATCGGCGACATCAAGCACGTCGTAGCTGTGTCCACCTACCGATATCAGCGCCTGATGGGTACGATGCAACCCGATCGCGCGAAGGTAGCTATATTCCTCGCTCACGGCAATCACGGTCAGTGCCGTCTCTGGTGTCCTGCCGTCGCCCGTATGAATCGATCGCAGAATGCCGATCATGATCGCATATTGTTTCTTTGCCTCCTCTGCATTTCCGAGCTTCGAATTGGCCATATGACTGACGAAACGAGCGTCAACATCGACATAGTTTTGATCGAGAATGAGGTTGGCTTGTGCAAGAGCGGCGGCGAAGTCTTCAGTCTTGAGTGCTTCATACATAGTTTTGCGCACCGACGCCGATTCTGTTCCGAAAAGATCGAAGTCCGAGCTATCCGCATAGGCAAAGCGCAACGCCTGCCAATCTACCGGCTCTCCGGCTTTGGCCTTTGCCAAGAGGTCATGATATCGGGCATCCGCGTCATTGGCGGCGAGCGCCGGAAAAGCGGTCAGAATCAAAAGCAAAAATGCAATGTAGCGAAGCATATAAATTGTTTCCTTCAAACAATATGAACGTCAGTCGATGAGACCCGTCTGAGAGCATTCCCCGTGTTTATGAAAGCCTATTGTGAAACTAGCCTCCGCATCTATGGACGATCGCGGTTCCAGACGAAAATCATGCGCATCACTGTGTTATTCGCCGGCATATGCGCATCGCTCTTCCTTCTCCCGAGTTCGGGTTTCGATGTCGCGGTCGCCGCGCCGCGGAAAGCATCCGCTTGGCCCGACGAAGATTACCCGCCTCTTGTATCGGCGAACAAGCTGTTTGAAGCCGTCCACCGGGCCAGTCCGCAACAGGGCTGGAATGAGCATTTACTTTCGCACGCCGAGGAAGGCCCATGGGATCACGTGGCCGATAGGCTCACTTCCGCCCAGAACGCGGCCATCAAAAAGGTTCAGGACCAATGTGATGCAGGCCTGTCTTGCCCGGCTGATATCAGGTTCGGCATGGAAGTGGAGATGGGCTACCTTCCGGAGCTCGTGCAGGCTATCTGTTCACAGAAAGCGCCGCCCGACCGGTGAAGGCCGCTGTGTGAGCCTCACGGGATAAGGCAGACGTCATTCATTGAGTGCGAAGAAAGCGCGATCCATGATCGAAGATGACGACGAAGACGAAGACCATATCGAACATGGCATCTATCGCGTCACGCATATGCTCGTCTCGGGCAACGAAAGGCGCAAGGTCGAAAGCGACTTCATTCTGATGGATGATAGGCTCCTTCTCGTCCTCGAATGGATTCACCGGCCCGAGGGCGATATGTGGCCGGCGTTCACTCTGCCGCTCGATGAAGATCTTCTTGAAGACGACCCGGACCGGCCGGGCAAATTTCTCTATGCGGGCGAGTTGATCGATCCGCGCAAAGTGCAATGAGCGCACCCGATCATGAACTCAAAAGCGGGGCAACCTCATACTTGAGGGTTGGGCGCGTTCCTTCTCCCCTTGCGGAGGAGGTGGCCGGATGAGGGGCGACCATCAATAGGACTCCAACCCCTCACCCGGCAGACTTCGTCTGCCACCCCCTCCCGCAAGGGGAGAGGGTTCAAACCGCCCGCTTTATGAGACGTGCTCCTCCGCACAGAATTTGCCGCCATGTCACCGCTTCCGTGTGCCGGTGGACACAGTTGCCTCTCCTGCGACGCCCCACACTCTCAGTGTGAATGCATCACTCGGCTTGCAGGAGATCAAGCTATGAACACCAGCAACCGCACTGCTTTCGATATCGCCGATGTCCAGGCGCTTTCTTTCGAGACTGAAATTCTGCGCCAGCCGCCCTTTCTCACAACTGCGGCGAAGCCCTCGGACCGCCGCTCCTCAAGGCGCTTGCTGCGCAAGCTCCTTACGATGAGGTCGGCTTTACTCTCAGAAATTTGAGCTTGTAAAGCGCGTCCAATGCCTCGCGCGGCGTAAGCGTATCGGGATCGAGCGCATCGACGGCGCGAGTCAAAGGGTCGGGCTTCGATGCCGGCGCAGGCGGCTCCTCGCGCACCGCGAACAGAGGCAAATCCGCCACCAGCCTCTCGACCGGCATATGGCGATCGCCCGACTCCAATTCCGCCAGCAATATCCGCGCGCGCTCGACGACGGCCCCCGGCAAGCCGGCGAGCTTTGCCACTTGAATGCCGTAGGAGCGATCGGCCGCGCCGGGCAAAATCTCATGCAGAAAGATCACCTCGCCGTTCCAGTCCGTGACGCGCATGGCGAGATTGGTGAGGCGCGGCAGGTGCTTTGCCAGATGCGTCAATTCGTGAAAATGCGTCGCGAAAATCGCCCGCGAACGGTTCTTTTCATGCAGATGCTCGATCACCGCCCAGGCGATCGACAGACCGTCGAAAGTCGCCGTGCCGCGCCCGATCTCGTCCAGAATGACAAGCGAATGATCGGTCGCCTGATTGAGAATCGCCGCCGTCTCGACCATCTCGACCATGAAGGTCGAGCGGCCCCGTGCCAGATCATCGGCCGCGCC
>JAATEW010000061.1 GCA_015655535.1 Hyphomicrobiales bacterium
GCGAAGCGAGATCTCGGGCGTCCCCTTCAGTCCGTTGACAACGATATCTACCTGCGTGTCCGCCTTGACGGGCGCGCCGACCGCGATGGCGATCGTTGCGACCACTTTGGCGGGATCGGCGGGATCAAGCCCGAGACTGGTCACTTCACCGACGCGAATGCCGTTGAACTGAACCGGAGCGCCTGTCTGCAAGCCGGAAATCGGACCTTCGAAGTGGATTTGATAGACGGTCCGTTTGGCCAAACCGCCATTGTGGTGCAGCCAATAGACAAAGCCGAATCCCGCAAGAATGACGGCCAGCGTGAATAATCCGACCCAAAGATAACGTGCCGTTGTTTCCATTAGTGAGGCCCTGAAACTGAGGAGGGTTCGCCAAGTATTTCGCCGCGTGCGCGCGCGCCTTGAAAATAAGCTTTGACCCAGGGGTGCTCCGACGCGAGCATGGTTTTCATCGGACCTTCGACAACGACTTTGCCGTCGGCGATCGCGGCGATACGGTCGCAAATGGCGTGAAGACTGTCGAGATCATGGGTCACCATGAAGACGGTGAGACCGAGCGTGCGCTGGAGCGTCTTGATCAAGGCGTCGAATTCGCCGGCCGAGATCGGATCGAGACCCGAGGTCGGCTCGTCGAGAAAGACGATTTTAGGATCGAGCGCCAGCGCGCGCGCGAGGGCTACGCGCTTCACCATGCCGCCCGAGAGTTCCGACGGGTATTTCTCGGCATCCTGCGCGGATAGGCCGACCATGCCGAGTTTGGTCATCGCGACCTCGGTCCTGAGGCTGTCGGACAGGGTCAGATATTCGCGCATGGGAAATTCGACATTCTGCCGGACGGTCAGCGACGAGAAGAGCGCGCCTTGCTGGAAGAGGATGCCCCAATGCCGCTCTATAGCGTTGATCGCCTCAGCCGAAGCCGTATCGCGATCCGTATTCAGGATCGTGATTTGACCTTCGCGCTTGGGGACGAGCCCGATGATCGTGCGCATCAAAACCGATTTACCGCTCCCGGAAGCGCCGACAATGCCGAGAATCTCGCCGCGTCTGACATCGAGCGAAAGATGATCGAGCACGTTGCGATCGCCAAAGCCGACGACGAGGTCGCGTACGCTGATGATGATCTGCTGATCCGAAGGCTCCATGGCTTACATTCCGATCGCGGCGAAGAACATGTCGAGCAGGCCATCGAGCAAGATGATGCAGAAAATCGATTTGACGACGGACGAGGTCGTGTGCTGGCCGAGCGACTCGGCGCTGCCTTTCACGGCGAGACCTTCGGCGCAGGAAATAATGCCGATCGCCAGCGCCATGAAGGGGGCCTTATACATGCCGACTTCGATTTGGGTGACGGTAATGACTTCCTGCAATCGCGAGAGGAAAATGGGCGGGCTCATGCCGCCGTAAATCCACGCGACTAGGCCGCCGCCATAAAGCGCCGCCAGGAATCCGAGGAATGTCAGCAAGGGCAGCGCAACCATCAGCGCGAGGATTCGCGGCAGGAGAAGCACATTGACCGGGTTGAGGCCCATCGTGCGCAAGGCATCGATCTCCTCGCGCATTTTCATCGAACCGATCTCGGCGGTATAGGAGCTGCCCGACCGGCCGGCGACCATGATAGCTGTGACCAGCACACCCAATTCGCGCAGCACGAGAAAGGCGAGAAGATTGACGATATAGGTGTCTGCGCCGAATTGCTTGAAACTGAAAAAGCTCTGCTGCGAAATGATGCAGCCGATGAGAAAAGTGATCAACAGGATGATAGGCACGGCTTGAAGCCCGACGCGATCGAGCTGATAGACGAAAGGCGTCAGGCGGAACATCCGCGGCCGGAAGACGGCCCGGCCAAAAGCATCGCCGAGGGACCCAAGCGTGGCGATAAAGCCCAGCATATAATCTGCGCCGCCGAAGACGCCGCGGCCGATGGATTCTATGGCGGCGAATCGCGGGGTCTTCTTGACGATCGGCGCAGGTGCGGCGCGATTGATGCGATCGACTTCGTCGATCAGTTCCTGTCCCCTTTGAGGCCTCCCGACCACACGGGCCTCTTGCCGGTTTTGGAGCAGACGCTCCAGCAGGCAGGCTCCAAATGTGTCGACTTCGCTGACGCCTTGGATATCAACTGATAGGTTGTGACCCTTGGAGTCGCGTCTGACCCGATCGATAAGCGGTTCGAGTGCCGCCGCATGCACGGCCGTCCACGAACCGGTCGCGGTCACATTCAATTCGTCGCCGTGCAGCGTGCTTTGCAATAGCGCTTCCGATGTCACATCGTCTCTCCGGCTGTCAGAACATGCCTTCACATAGCAGATCGGGCGCAGGCGCGTTGCGCTGCGTCAAACCGACATGCTCACGTTCCGGTTTGGCAGGACGGGTTGCAATCCGGCCCCGGCTATAGCCAATTCTGTCACCGAAATCATCGAAAAAACAATAAATTAGTGTGAATCCCTGTTTATGATGAAAGACTTCACCACTTTAAAAAAGAAAAACATTCTCCCTGTTCGATGTTACGGTTTTGGGACGTATTTAACCTCGGGTGCCCTGATCCGCGTGAAAGATGTGCCGGCATGGAGTCGCGACTGAAAGACGATAGCAAGGCCGCTCCGGTCCAACAGGAGCTTGACCGCATTGTTCTCGAACTGCGGGCCTTGCGCAAGGAATGGCGGCAGTCGATCCGGCCTGACGGCGTGACCTATGAGCTGCCGTCGCAGGACACGCTTCTGGTCATTGTGAGGGCCATTTCCGCGGCGCTGTTTCCGCGGCACTTCGGCCCTGCCTCCCTGAACGAAGATACGATCGACGATTTCGTCAGGCGCAGTCTCGACAGCGCCTTGCAAGCGCTTCTCGAACAGGTCCGGCGGGAGTGGCTGCTTGTCAATGCGCCGGCCGGTGGAGACGCCACGGCGCTGGAACCGAAAGCGGCCGAGATCATGCGCGCCTTCGCGGCCAAACTGCCGAAGGTCCGGGCTTTGCTCGAAAGCGATGTCCAGGCCGCTTTCCGCGGCGACCCGGCGGCGCGCAGCCTCGATGAAGTGCTGCTCTGCTATCCGGGCGTGACGGCGGTCATCAGGCACCGTCTCGCGCATGAGCTTTATCAATTGGGCGCGACTCTGATCGCGCGCCTCATCGCCGAGAGCGCGCATTCGGCGACGGGTATCGACATTCACCCCGGCGCGACGATCAGCGGAAGCTTCTTCATCGATCATGGCACCGGCGTCGTCATCGGCGAGACCGCGATCATCGGTCAGAATGTGCGAATCTATCAGGCTGTGACGCTCGGCGCCAAGCGTTTCACCAAGGACGAAAGCGGCGCCTTGGTGAAAGGCGCGCCCCGCCATCCGATCATCGAGGACGATGTCGTGATCTATGCCGGCGCGACCATCCTCGGCCGCATCACGGTCGGCAAGGGCTCGACGATCGGCGGCAATGTCTGGCTCACGAACAGCGTCCCGCCGGGCAGCAATATCACGCAGATGCAGGCGCGAAACGACGTTTTCATCGAAGGCGGCGGGATTTGAAGTGGCAATCGCCAAACCGTCATTGCGAGCGGCGCGAAGCAATCCAGGCCATCGGCGTAGGTGCTCGCTCTGGATTGCTTCGCGCCGCTCGCAATGACGGTTTCCACTTAGCAATCATTTGAGGCCGACGTTAGATCAGAACTCGAAAGCTGATTGATGAGGACTGCAACGGGCAAGGTCTCAAAAAGCGATGCCAGGGCAAATGAATTATCGGGCGAAGCTATTTTTGAGCCATCGAGAACATCGCACCATGTGGCACCTTCGAGACCAGGAGGAAGCGTGATGGCTGTGTCTTCCCAGGCCCGGTCTTCCCGCGCCGGGCAAAGCGCGACGGCGACGATGAGCCACGACTCGCGGCTCTGCCGCGCGAAGGCACAAATCCGTCCGCTCGCGGGTCCGGACGGGTTCAGCGCGACATAGGACGAATCCAAAAAAAGATCGGGCAGAGTATCCCGGGCTTGCAGAATCGCCTCGATCAGCCGGAGCTTGATGCCACCATCGTGCCAGCTCTTCATGAGCTGGCCGATCGTTTGTGCATCCAGTGCCTGCTTGTTGCCCGCTGCGAGCATCTTCTGCCGCGCGGCGAAATCGATAGGGCGTCTATTATCCGGATCGACAAGGCTCAAGTCCCAGAGCTCGGCGCCTTGATAGATGTCGGGCATGCCGGGGACGGTGAGCTTCAAGACCGTCTGCACCAGGCTGTTTTGCATGCCGAGCCAGGCGATGCGGGCTTGAAACGTGACAAAAGAGTCCAAAAAGGGATTCGTCCGCGATACGTCGAGTGCGCGGCGGATGAAGTCGAGAACAGCATCTTCGTAAGCTGCGTTCGGCGCGGCCCAGGTCGTATGCACTTTCGCTTCGCGCATGGCTTTCACCATGGCGCCTTCGACACGTTGGCGAAAGCTGTCCAAGGCGGCTGCCTCGGGCAGGGTCCCGGTCGAAAGCTCCATGGGCCATGAGCCGAGAAGAAGCTGATAGAAGGCATATTCGTCGTTGCGGTCGGGTGGCACGTCCTGCGGCGAGCCGGAACGGCCGGCGCGCAGGATGCGGCTCCAGGCCGTGACGCGCTGAACCCATTCCTCCGCGCATTCGGAGAGTGCCGCCAGACGCGCCCGCGCATCCTCGCCGCGTTTCGTGTCATGCGTCGAGGTGCTCAGCATGGCATAAGGCGTGCGTTTCGTGCGCTCGGCATTGGCATAGTGAAAGGCCGTGGGACTGGTGCTGAACTGATCCGGTTGGCCGCCGACTTCATTCAGCGAGAGCAGGCGGTTGTAGTGGTAGAAGGCCGTGTCCTCGACGCCCTTCGCCATGACAGGGCCGC
>JAATEW010000298.1 GCA_015655535.1 Hyphomicrobiales bacterium
ATCCCGGTTGCCGAAGCCGATGACGTCTTCATCGCCGTTGGCGTCTTCATCCATTGGGAAGCGGCCGACGATCAGAAGATTCAGGACTTCAACTATCGCGCCACCAAGGAAGCCATCGCCCGCGCCGTCAAGGGCGAGCCGAAGGCGACCGAAGTCGTCGCGCAGCGCGATACGGCCAAGCACCCCTTCGCCCCGAACTAAGCATGATCCCGAAAAGTTGCAGACTTTTCGGAATAAGATCATGCGTTCAAACAATGCTTAGAGCGCGATCATGAATTCGCTTCAAACGATCGCGCTCTAAGATTCGGTCCGCAGGTTAAGCCATGTCAGGGGAGCTTTCGGGCTCCCCTTTTCATTTCAAATGAGCCTCGCCAAATCTTCGCCGCGAAGCCGTCCGTCGTGCAAAGCGGATGCAACGAGAACGCCCGCGGCACCTGCATCGTGCAAAAGCGCGAGATCGCCTTTACCGCGCAAGCCGCCGGCTGCATAAATTCTGCGTGATCCTGCCTTTTTGACGATGGATTGAAGCCGTGCGACATCCGGTCCCGCGTCGCTGCCGACACGCGAAAGAGTCATGACGATCAGGCGTTGCGGCCAAAGACTCTCATTATCGAGAAGCGCTTGAGGCCCGAGAAAATTTTCGCCACGAAAATCGAGCGAAAGCACGATGCGCGGATCGGTGCGAAGCGCTTTGAGCGCCCCGGCATCCTCGAACGTCTCGCTGCCGATCACGAGATGGGCCTTATTTTGCGCGAGCCATGTTTGCGCTTCGGACAAGGTTCTAACACCCGCATCGACCCAAAAAGTCAGATGTGGAAAGAGCGCCTGCAATTCCGCAAGAATGGCCTCATGCGAACCCTGTCCTTCGATCGCATCGAGATCGGCGATATAAATTGTCTCGAATGGATGCAGCGACAAAAAGCCCTGGATCACATCGCGCGGCGCGCTGGTCGCGGCCAACGGCGTCGCGATCGGCGCGTAAAACTGCCGCTCTCCCATTCTGGCCCGCACCACCTGCTTGCCTTTGAGATCGATGACGGGAATGACTTGCACGGAAAACCTCTGCATCATTGGGCAGGCTGCCGAAGGACATTTCTGCCGCCCTCGCCCTTCGAGACACCGCCTTCGGTGGTTCCTCAGGGTGAGGGCTAAGCTTTTCCCTCATCCTGAGGAGCGCTCCTTTAGGAGCGCGGTCTCGAAGGACGAGGGAAAAGATTTCAGTAATGAGCCCGCGTTTGGTTCGCACGCAAGAGACACATATGCAAAGCATCATCGGTTGGGATATAGGCGGCGCGCATTTGAAGGCAGCGCGCTGGGAAAACGGGCGCATCGTCAAAGTCGCGCAAGTCGCCTGCCCGCTCTGGCTTGGACTCGACGAATTGCACCGCGCCTTCTCCGAGGCAAAGCCGATCGTCGGACCAGCCGATCTCAACGCCGCGACGATGACGGCCGAACTCTGTGATGCCTTTGCCTCGCGCGAAGACGGCGTCAATGGCGTCGCGGCGCTCGCCGCGCAGGAATTGGCGCCCGCGCGGGTGCTCTTTTACGCCGGCCCCGAAGGCTTCGTCGAACCGCGAGCTGTGGCCGCGCATGCCACGAAAATCGCTTCGGCCAATTGGCATGCAAGCGCATCCTTTGTGGGGCTTCATCATCAAAACGCGCTTTTCGTCGACATGGGTTCGACGACCACCGACCTCATTCCAATTGTCGGTAGCAAGGTGAAGACGCAGGGCTATTCCGACGCCTCGCGTCTCGCCAATGGCGAATTGGTCTATGCCGGCGTCGTGCGCAGCTATCTGATGTCCTCCGGCATCAAGCTCGTGCCTTTCGGCGGGCACTGGGTACCTTTGATGAACGAATGGTTCGCGGCAACCAGCGACGTCTACCGATTGCTCGGCGAACTGCCGGAAGATGCCGATGTCATGGAGACTGCCGACGGACGCGAAAAGACGGTCGAAGCCTCGATGGCGCGGCTCGCGCGCATGTTGGGCCATGACGGGCCGGAGGCCGATCTCGCCACATGGCAGCAGCTCGCGCGCTATTTCGCCGAAATACAATTGCGTGATCTGACCGATGCCGCGCATCTCATCCTGTCGCGCGGCGAAATCAACGCAAATGCCCCCGTCGTCGGCGCGGGCGCCGGGCGCTTCGTCGTGAAGCGCCTAGCCGAGCGGCTTAGCCGCTCATTCATCGATTTTTCCGATCTGATCGAAGCTCTACCCGAAGCGCGAGCCAAGGCTTGCGATTGCGCCCCGGCTACGGCGATAGCGTTTCTGGCTGCGAAAACTTGAGTGGCCGGCATCATTTCATATATGATTGAGCCATGAACCGAAACGATGTGGTCGAGAAATTAAAGACTGCCGAACCTGCGCTCCGCGCGCACGGCGTCGGAGCTTTGTACCTCTTCGGCTCTTTTAGCCGTGACGAGGGCCGGCCCGATTCGGATATAGACATATTCGTCGAGGCTGCCGACGAAGGTTTCTATGACCTCAGCCACTACATGGGTGCCTATAGGGCAGTGAAAGACAGCTTTCCCGGTATGGAGATCGGCTATTCGACAAGAGAGGGACTCTCGAAAGAAATTCGCCCGATCGTTGAACAAGAAGCCATACGTATCTTTTAATGTCCGCAAGCCGTAACCTGCTTATCCGGCTTGGACATATTCACGATGAGATAACCGATCTCGTAAAGGCTTTCGAAAATGAATCTTTCGAAAGTTTTAGCGAAAGCTATGTCCTACGGCGCACAGCCGAACATGCGATCTTGATTATTTCCGAAGCGGTCAAGGCGCTCTCGGTCGATTTCACCGATCCCTACCAAGGTATCGACTGGCGCGCCATTCGCGACATAGGGAATGTGCTTCGCCACGATTATTTTGAGGTTGACCCAAAGGTCATCTGGCGGGTCGTCACCGAGCGATTGCCGGAACTGAAACTCGTCGTCGAACAGATGATTCGTGATCATTCATAGATTGCTTGTTCAGTTCCACGAATTCTCAGCCTTCAATGAGCGCCGGAGACACCTTCCACCTTCGAGCCTTCTTGCGCCTTAACGATTTCCGGTAAAACCACGCTGCGCACGGCCTCGGCGCTCATCGGCCCGATGAATTTATAAGCAATCTTGCCGTCGCCTCTGACGATAAAAGTCTCCGGCACACCATAGACACCCCAATCGATCGCGGTGCGGCCCGAGCGATCGGCACCGATCTGACTATAGGGATCGCCCGCCTCGCCTAGGAAGCGCCGGATATTTTCCGGCTCGTCCTTATAGGCAATGCCGGCAATCTTCACGCCCAGACCGCTCAGCGCCGGATCATTCGAGAGCTGCATCAAAAGCGCATGTTCCTGATGACAGGGCACGCACCAGGAAGCGAAGACATTCACCAAGGTCACATGGCCTTGCCGGAGATCCGCATCGCTGAGGCCCGGCCTGTCTTCGCCCGCCACGGCAGGCAAATTGAAAGCCGGCACGTCCTTGCCGATCAAGGCCGAAGGCAGGCGCGACGCATCCCCGCCATAGAGGCGCAGCAAGAAGAGCCCGGCCAGCGCCAGAAAAACCACGAGTGGCAGAAAGATGAGCCAAACGCGCCTTTGCGGCTTCGGCTCTTCCGCGGCGGCGGGATCCATGTCCTGCGCCGTCATTCCTCGGCTCCGCCATTGCGCGGCAGCAGTTTGGCCAGCGCGCGCTTCAAAACCATCTGATCGTAGAGGATCGCCGCCACCATTCCGGCGATCACGACAAAACCGAGAGCATAAGCGGCGACGATGAAGCCTGTGTGCGGATCATTCATCGGGCGGGCTCCATCGCGGCGCCCGAAAGGTCCCTGTCGCCCGCATGGGCGGCGAGGATCGACAGACGCCGCAGGCGGCGGCGGTAGATCTCGTTGCGGATCGCCATCAGGTGCAAAGTCAGAAACAGAAAGGTGAAGGCAAGCCCCATCACGATCAAGGGCCAAAGCAAGCTCGGCGCGATCGCCGGACCGCCGAGCCGGAAGACGGAGGCCGGCTGATGCAAGGTGTTCCACCAATCGACCGAGAATTTGATGATCGGAATATTGACCGCGCCCACCAAAGTGAACACCGCGGCGGCGCGAGCAGCGCGGCCTGGATCTTCGATCGCCTGCCAAAGCGCGACAAGGCCGAGATAGATGAGAAAGAGCACCAGCACCGAGGTGAGGCGCGCGTCCCAGACCCACCATGTGCCCCACATGGGCTTGCCCCAGAGCGAGCCGGTCGCGAGGCAGATGAAGGTAAATCCGGCGCCGAGCGGGGCTGCCGCCTTTTGCGCGGCATCGGCCAAGGGATGCCGCCAGACGAGCGTACCGAGCGCCGCCGAGCACATCACGGCATAGATGAACATGGAGAGCCAGGCCGCCGGCACATGCAGATACATGATCTTGACCGTCTCGCCCTGCTGGTAATCTGCCGGTGCGAGAAAGGACAAATAGAGGCCGATGCCGAACAGAATAGCCGTCAGCCCGGCGAAGACCGGCACGAGCCAGGAGGCGAGGCGCAAGAAGTTGCTTGGACTGGCGAAGTTCAGCATGGGCTTCATCTAGGCGGCCGCGATAGGAAAGGCAAATTTGGTTTTAAACATGGTAATTCGTAGGGTGAGCAGGCAATCCGATGTCCGAATGAGATAATTTGACCAATTATGCATTTCGCCTCAAAGAGTAACGAGCATCACGAGATCCTGAACGGCTAATCAAAACGGAACAATTTAATCCGTCGCTGATGACGCGTGCCTTTTCCCAGTCCTTGGGAGCCCGCTGCCGTGCTACGGAATGAGACTCGGAATAGGAGCAGTAGATGGGTGTATGTCTCACTCACTATATCATCCCGCGCGATAACACGATGCGACCCGAGCCAGATCGTATCGTCGCGCTCATTGAAGCGTGGCTGGAAGCCGGATTTATCGCACGGCCGGGCAGTGCGGCCTTGCAATGTCTCTCTCCTCATCTTTCAGCAGAAACCGGTGCCACCTTTGTTATAGATGACTGGTGGCTCCAAGTTCTTGAGCAAGACAAATCACGCGAGCCCAGGCGAACCTGGTCGCAGTGGTTGGCCGGCGCGCCCAAGCAGGCACCCTATATCTTGGTAGACCTGCGCCGGGCCTTTTCAATGCCGCCAGTCGGCGATTCACTTGTCGCTCTTGCAAGTCCCAGCGCCTCAATTGCATGGCCGATCAACAACTACCCCTCGATGGGTACAGTCTATCCTTTTGAGACACTTCCGGATCCCGCTGATAATGATGACTATGGTCCATCCTATTGCCTGAAAATCGATTTGACAGATGACTTTAAAAACGAATTTACCGATAATTACGGCGGCGCCGATGGCTTTTGCAAGCAACTCGATACGCATTGCAATTGCGGGTTTGACCTCATTTACACCAGGACACTTCAATTCGAAGAAAAGCGAATTCATCGATCCTGCCCAGAATGCGGCCTTCCGTTTCGGCCGCAAGATCGCCCGGTAGAGATAAGGGACGGAGAGACCGGCGAAAAGCATGTGGTTCCTGGCGGCGTATGCTACCGCTTCGCGATCATCGTAGATTGCGGCAAAGACTTCCCTCCACCAGAGGGACGAAACCCCAGGGCTTCGACTAGGTTTCTTGAAACATGCAGCAAGGCTCTCGACCTGGAACTATATGAAATCAGCCTCTACTCTTAAGACCACGATGATTTTTGATTGAATCAATCAAACGAGTCTGTAGTTCACACTTGAAATATTTACGCTTTCGAGACTGAATCACACTCTCGTCTTAAATCCGCGCCTGCCGCAAAGCCAGGGCGGCGGCGAAGGGCGCGGCAGCCAGAGCCGCGAGGCTGAGCGCCAGAAGGATCATGAAAGGCGTCAGGAAGGGCACCGCCCCGCCGGAGGCCGCCTGGGCCGCCGAAACGCCGAAGATCAAAACCGGCACGCATAGCGGCAGGATCAGGATCGCGAGCAAAAGACCGCCGCGGCCGAAGCCGACCGTCAAAGCCGCGCCGATCGCGCCGATCAATGTCAGCGCCGGCGTCCCCGCCAGAAGGGAGATCGTGACGCCGAAAATGGCTTGCGGCTCGAGACCCAGCATCACGGAAAAGACCGGAGTCGCGACGACCAACGGCACGCCGGTCAAAAGCCAATGCACCAGGCATTTGACGAGAACGACGGCCTCGAGCGGCGTCTCGCTCATCAACAAAAGATCGAGCGAGCCGTCGTCATCATCGCCCTGAAACAAACGGTCGAGGCCGAGAAGGGTCGCAAGCAGAGCCGCGATCCATAAAAGCGCCGGGCCTATGCGCGCGAGCAGCACGAGATCGGGCCCCACCGCAAAGGGGATGATCGAGACGAGAATCAGAAAAAACACGACCCCCATACTGCCGGTGCCGCCGACTCTGCGGCCGATCCGCCATTCGCGCGCGAAAAGCGCCTTGAGTGGCGAAGGCCCCCGCTGCGTGGCGCTCATGGCTCGCCATCCATCTTGCCGCCCATGTCGAGTTCATGCGCCGCTAGGCCGAGCGGCGCATGGGTCGCGGCGACGACGAGGCCGCCGCCCGCGAGATGCTCGCGCATGACCTCGCGCAGCAGCGTCTGGGATGCCAGATCGAGAGCGGTCAATGGCTCGTCGAGACACCAGACCGGCCGCGGCGCGAGAAGCAGCCGTGCCAACGCCGCGCGGCGCCTTTGCCCGGCCGAGAGATAGGCGGCGGGCAGATCGGCGACGCTCTTAAGCCCGAAACGCTGCAAGGCCTCGCCGATCTCGATACCGCCCGGCGCGGCCGCCAGCATGGCCGACCAGAAGACCAGGTTTTCTCTGAGCGTCAGCACACCTTTCAGAGCATCCATGTGGCCAAGATAATGGATGGCTTCGGCGCGCGGCATGTCGGATCGCGGCGAAAGCTCGATTGTGCCGGAGATAGGCCTCAAAAGCCCCGCCAAAGCGCGTAAAAGCGACGATTTTCCGGCCCCATTGGCCCCAGTGACAGCCAGGGCTTCGCCGCTTTCGAGAGAAAAGCTCAAATGGGAGAAAATCAGGCGGGTGCCGCGTTCGAGCGTCAGATCCGTCGCCGCGAGGCGCATGCAAAACCCTCTAGGAGCAAAACGGCGCAAAAAACTTCGTCTTTCGACCTGTAGCTCGCGATTTAGAAATTATCTATAAGCCGGACATCTTTTCAGCTCGATCTTTGGAAGTGGATTCGATGACGTCGCTCGACAGTTTCAAATGCCTGAAAAAGCTCAATGTGGGCGACAAGACCTATCATTATTACTCTCTCAAGACAGCGGAAAAGAACGGTCTTCCAGGCATCGCGAACCTGCCCTTTTCGATGAAGATCCTGCTTGAAAACCTGCTGCGGTTCGAGGACGGCCGCTCGGTGACGAAGGAGGATATTCTCTCCGTCGCGCAATGGCTTCAGAACAAGGGCAAGGACGAGCGCGAAATCGCCTTCCGTCCGACGCGGGTCTTGATGCAGGACTTCACCGGCGTGCCGGCCGTCGTCGATCTCGCCGCCATGCGCGACGCGATGACCAAGCTCGGCGGCGATCCGCAAAAGATCAATCCGCTGGTGCCGGTCGATCTCGTCATCGATCATTCGGTGATCGTCGATGCCTTCGGCACGAACAAGGCCTTCAAG
>JAATEW010000418.1 GCA_015655535.1 Hyphomicrobiales bacterium
AGCGCCCTTGATCTTGGCGCCCATTTTATTGAGGCAATCGGCGAGATCGACGATCTCCGGCTCGCAGGCTGCATTTTCGATCCGCGTATGGCCTTGCGCCAGCGATGCCGCCATCAAAACCGTATGCGTGCCGCCGACCGTCACTTTGGGAAAGCTGATCTCGGCGCCGCGCAGCCCCTTTTGCGCCCGCGCATGGACATAGCCCGCCTCAATCTCGACCGACGCCCCGAGCCGCTCAAGCACCATGATCAGAAGATCAACCGGCCGCGTGCCGATGGCGCAACCGCCCGGCAAGGAGACTTTCGCCTCGCCCATGCGCGCGAGCAGCGGCGCCACCACCCAGAAGCTCGCCCGCATTTTTGCAACGAGTTCGTAAGGCGCCGTCGTATCGACGATGGCCCGCGCCGAGAGATGAATGGTGCGGCTCGCATGCGGCATTTCGCCCGGCCGGCGGCCGTCAACCGAGTAATCGACGCCGTGATGGCCGAGAATCCGCAAAAGCATGCTCACATCGGCGAGATTGGGCATGTTTTCGAGGGTCAGCGTTTCGCTGGTCAGCAAGGCCGCGATCATCAATGGAAGCGCCGCGTTTTTCGCGCCCGAAATGGGAATCGTGCCTTCGAGCGTCCTGCCGCCAACGATGCGAATGCGATCCATCGAGCCCCCTGACTGCCTTGCGCCCATCCGGCGCCCATTTCATTCCGGCGGTGTTTCTTGCCGCCGCGCCGAGACTTGCGCCTTGCGCCGCCGCAGATTCTCGCGCAAAGCCGCGGCGAGCCTTTCCTTTTTCATATCCTTGGCCGCCGGTGCCCGCGAGCCCTTCGTCTGGTCCCTGCCGGGCGCTTCGCCAGATCCCTCGCGCCTGTCCTCGGACATAGGACCAGTTCCTTAAGATCACGCTGATTTTCGATCGATTCGCGCGGTTCAGCCCCTATCTGAGCTGTTTGTAGGTCTTCCGCCCCGCCCCGACAAGCGGGGCCACGCGGTGCCTCTCGCACATGCTTGCCTCGGCTCATGGCCTATGGCACATACCCCCTGCCTTGCGGGCCGCCCTGGAGTCCCATGACGCCGTATGGCGCCTTGCTGCGGTAGCTCAGTGGTAGAGCACTCCATTGGTAATGGAGAGGTCGACAGTTCAATCCTGTCTCGCAGCACCATTTCACGCTGCGAAACCGCGATTTATCCCGTTTAAGAGTCAAATCCATGTGGACGCTGATCTGGGGGATGGAAGTCAACCGCATCCTCAAAACCTGGAATCGCGAGACCTCCAATACGCTGGACGAGGCTATGCAGTCGGCTGCCGAAAAGATGAACGGCGGCTATGTCGCCCATGCGGTCATCTCGCCCGACGGAATTGTCCATTTCGACGAAGAGACCATCAAACAGCAGTTGAGCGGCGGCCCGAAAGCGTGACGCTGCCGCATTCCGCGAGACGTGCAGCATGCGCGCCGTCGAAAAGGCCGGAACGGTCACGGTCCGATGCGGATTGGCCGGCGCGACAAAACCCGATCCTCGTTTGGCGCAAAAGGTCACCCTGCCTTCAATAAATTCTGAAATGCGATGACTTTAAAAACTCGCTTTTAGGTCCATAAAACGATAGCGCTTCAACGCATATTCCACCGCTGCCGTTACAGCGGAAATATTCACATCCGGAGACAACCGAAATGAAGCAAGCCTATCGGGCTACCACGCCAGGCGCGAGACCAAGGCCGGGGAGATTGCAGTTCATCCTCGCAGCGTCGGTTGTCTCGATGATTGGAGTAGCTCCTGCCTCAAGCGCGGGCTATAGCTATGAGGAGCAAGAGGCCTGCACCGGCGACGCGTTCCGTCTCTGCTCGGACTATATTCCCGATATTCCGCGCATCACGGCTTGCATGCAGGCCAAGCGCGACCAATTGAGCCCCGGCTGCGCCAGGATGTTCGAGTCCGGCCGCGAGCGGCATATGGACGATCCCGAGCGCCATCCCTATGGCGATCCGGACTAGTCTCACCAATACACATGGACGTCACGCTGGCGGTTATGTCTGCGCCATCATGCGCGCGGTCGCGGGTTTTTCGCCTCAAACTCTTTCTGCTTCGCATGTTCGTTGCGCACGGTGAGCAGAAAGGTGGCCGATAGAAGCGCGATCGCGTCCTGAAATTCCTGCGCAAGCATATCCATTTGCGCGGGATCGGCACCGGGCGACGCTGCGACGGCTTCGGCGCCGCGCGCCCAGGCCCTCGTCAGATTCTCCGCGAAGGCCATAGGCTCATCCAAGTCGAGAGCAAGAATCGTCAGCGCGGATATAGCCGCCGTTTGCAGCGCGTGAATGCGCGCGCTCGCTCCGTAGCGAAACCGCTCCAATTCCCGCACGCGATCTTCCAGTGATAGCGACATGTCATGTCCGCAAAAATTAAGGCCTCTCCAACCGGCGGAACCCGCCGACTGAAAAGGCCTTAATTCAGATTGCGCAACCTGTCGCGTGTTTTACATTGTCATGGCGGGGACGGCGGCGAGACCGGTGCTCTTCATATAGGCGGTGATGGCTTGCGTGCGGCGATCGCATCCGAGCTTGTCGAGAATGGCCGAGACATGGCTCTTGACCGTGCCTTCAGTGAGGCCAAGCTCCCAGGCGATCTGCTTATTCAGAAGACCGCGCGTCATGAGTTCGAGAATCTGGAACTGCCGGTTGGAGAGCGAGGCCAAAACATCGGCCCGCTTGGGAGAAGACGCCTGCGGATAGAAGCTGCGGCCTTCGGAAAGGGCCGTCACCAATTGAACCAGCGCTTCGGCCTCGGCCTCGGGCGCCATGAAGCCGGAGACGCCTTGTTCGCGGAAGAGCCGCAAGGCTGCGGGATCGACTGAGGTCACGAGACCGAAGGCGACTTTCTTGTCGGTCAAAAAAGCAAAGGCCGACTTGTGGCCGCCGGTGCCGGCAGGCCGCAAGACCGTCCAGGCCGGCATATCGGCGAGAATCACGTCGCCAGTACGGGCGTCCTGCAAGGCGGACGCCGCCGCTTCGGCTGTGGGAAAAGTGCGAATCAGAGCCTGCGAAAAGGCCGGCGCCTCGCGGAGCGCCGATTCAATGCCGCGCCGCAGCAGAGGCACGGACTGAATGACAAAAACCCCGATTCTGTCAGCCCAAGGAGCCGTTTGAATCATATCGGTAACCGTCAAACCTCTGCTCATTCGCTCTTCTCCCCAGAAGGAACTCGTCCGAAAGAGGGAAATATCGAAGTTTTTCGTTTGCTTCTTGCGAAAAGACGCAGATTTGCAAATTGTTTGCTAATTCGATTTGCAATGTTACAA
>JAATEW010000399.1 GCA_015655535.1 Hyphomicrobiales bacterium
GAGCTTGACCCAGATGTCGTCGCGAATGTCGTCGAACAGACGCGGCTTCATCTTGCTCGCGGCGAAGGCATCGTAGAGCTTCGTGAGGCGTTCGGTCTTCGTGCGGTTCGGCTCGCCGAAGCCGAATTGATCGCCATAGACATGCTTGATGACGCCGGGGCTCTCGATCTCGGTCGCGGGATAGACGGTGCAGCCGATCACGCGCTCCGGCCCGATCACGTCCCATTGGCGATTGTCGGGATCGACGCTTTTCAGCCGGTGATTTGTATGATGGTCGAGCCCGTAGAAATACCACCACGGAACGCCGTTTTGCGCCGTGACGACCGCGGTCTCCGGTCCGAGCAGCGGCTCCATATCATAGGCCGATTCCCAGGCCTGATAGGAGTTGAGGCCGACGATCACATAATCCTGCGGACCGAAATCGCGCGGATCTTTGCTCGCTGGGATTTTGGCGTTCAAGACCTCATTGCCGACATGAAGCGTGAGCCCATGTTTGTGGATCGCTTCGAGGTGAGCGCCGCGCGCGATGAGCGAAACGTCGACGCCCGCGCGCTGAAGCATGAGGCCGACATAGCCGCCGATCGCGCCGGCCCCGTAAATGCAAATCTTCATTGTGTTTTCTCCGAAGCGGAGGAAAGGACCGGTGAGTTCGAGATCACCGCTTGCATTGTGTCAGTCATTATTCGGCTGCCTGCCGCGCCGGCGGTTCAAGCGCGCCGGCCGCGCGCAATTCCGAGATCGCGTGATCGTCAAGCCCGAGGATTTCGGCCAGGATCTCGTCCGTATGCTCGCCGAGGAGCGGCGAGCGCGTAACCTCCGTCGGGCTCTCCGACAATTTGATCGGATTGCCGACAGTCAGATATTTGCCGCGTTCGGGATGATCGACCTCGACCACCGTGCCCGTCGCGCGCAGGGAAGGCTCTTCCGCGAGTTCTTTCATCGACAGGATGGGTCCGCAGGGAATGTTCAGCGGATTGCAAATGTCCATGACCTCGAATTTGGTCTTGGTCTTGGTCCAGGCTTCAATCGTGTCGAAGATCAGCCGGAGCTTGTCGAGGCGCGCTTCCGCCGTCGCAAAGCTGGGATCGGTGGTCCATTCGGGCTTGCCGATCACGCCGCAGATTTTGTCCCAGACGGGTGCTTGCGTGATGAAATAAATATAGGCGTTCGGATCGGTCTCGTAGCCTTTGCATTTCAAGATCCAGCCCGGCTGGCCGCCGCCCGACGCATTGCCCGCGCGCGGGACAGCCTCTCCAAATGGCCGCCCTTCGGCGAATTGCGGATATTCCTTCAATGCGCCTTGGCCCAGGCGCTGCTGATCGCGCAGCTTGACGCGGCAGAGATTGAGCACGCCGTCCTGCATCGCGACCGAGACCTTTTGGCCCTTGCCGGTCATTGTGCGCTGGAAAAGCGCCGTCACGATGCCGAGCGCGAGATGGAGGCCAGATCCGGAATCGCCGATCTGCGCTCCCGTGACGAGCGGCGGGCCGTCATCGAAGCCTGTCGTCGAAGCAGAGCCGCCGGTGCATTGGGCGACATTCTCATAGACCTTGCAATCTTCGTAAGGCCCGGGGCCGAAGCCTTTGATCGAAGCGACGATGATCGCCGGATTGATCGCGTGGATCTTCTCCCAGGTGAAGCCCATGCGGTCGAGCACGCCCGGTCCGAAATTCTCGACGAGCACGTCGGAGCTTTTGATCAGCGCGGTGAGGACTTCGCGGCCCTTTGGATTCTTGGCGTCGAGCGTGATCGAGCGCTTATTGTGATTCAGCATCGTGAAATAGAGGCTATCGGCGCCCGGCACATCGCATAATTGGCCACGCGTGATATCGCCCGCGCCAGGCTTCTCGACCTTGATGACGTCGGCGCCGAACCAGGCCAGCAATTGCGTGCATGTCGGGCCCGCTTGCACATGCGACAAATCGAGGATGCGCACACCCTCCAGAGCCTTCCCCATTCTCAAACTCTCCCCGCCTTTATCGTCAGTCTTCGAGCCGCTTCCCGTGAGCTCAGCCGGCGACAACTCCTGTCGCTGCCCTCGGTTCAATTGAACAATTCTTCAATCGAATAATTCATGGCCATGCGTGTCGACATATTCGGCAAGGCCCAGGGTATGATCGAGCGCGAGGCGTTCGGCCTTGATCGCGTCGCGCCGCTCGATCGCCTCGATGATCGCGAGGTGATCCGAAATCGAGCGTTCCGCGCGTCCGTCGCGTCCGATCGTCAATTGCCTGATGCCGCGCACATGGAAGAGCAGCTTGTCGGTCGTATCGACGAGGATCTGCGAACCGCTCATCTTGATGAGGGCTTGATGGAAGGTGAGGTTTGCGAGCGAATATTCGCTCAGGAATTCATTCGGCCTGTGGTTATCCGTGAAGTCCTGAAAGATCTGCCGCAAGGCCGCGACATCGGCGCCGGCATCGAGCGCGATCAGCCGGACGGCCATGCTCTCCAGCGCCGCCCAGGCCTGGATCATCTCGACGATCTCGCGTTTCGTCTTGCGGACGATGAGAATGCCGCGGCGCGGGACGGTGCGCAGAAAGCCATCCTGCTCCAGCATGGCGATGGCTTCGCGGATCGGTGTCCGGCTCACGCCGAGCCTGTCGGACAGATCGCGTTCGTCGAGCATGACGGGATCCGCCGACGAATAGATATCGGTCTTGAAGATCGCGTCTTTAAGCGCGGCATAGACCTTGGCCTTGAAACTTTCGTCCGGCTGAATACGCGGAAATGCTTCGAGAGAAGCGGCGGACGTCATACGTTTTGCCTGCGGCGCCATCCAACATCCTCATGCCAATATCTGTCTCAAGGCATGCCAAGTGTGGGGCGCTGGCATGCCATTTGTCCGAATGGTTACTGGCATATGACACAGGCATTGCCAAGCACTATGCTTGGCTGAATCGCGCTAAAACCTTCGATTTGTTTAACTTTTCTGGCTCAGCCCAAAGTTTATTTAGGAGAGTCAAAATTTTTATTTGTGACAGCGAAAAGTTTCTTTGGCATAGGCTAAATTTAATTTGGGAGCGGTGTTTGGCGGCCTGCGGGCTTGAAGCTCTGCGTGCAAACTGACACAAGGCATCGCCGCATGTTCAAGGGCCCTTTGCGCAAGGCTTAAGCGTGGGGCTTCGCCCCGAAAATTGATCAAGGAACCGATAATGCCAGCTTTGCCTTCCGTCATGCGCCAGGTCTATTTCGACGGCGCCGGCGGGCCCGATGTGATCCGGATCGGCGAAGCGCCCGTGCCGGCCGTGGCGCCGGGCAAAGTCCTGGTTGAAGTTGTCGCGGCCGGGATCAATGGACCGGACTGCGTGCAGCGCGCCGGTCGCTATCCGGCTCCAGCAGGCGAATCCGCTATTCCCGGGATGGAAATCGCCGGTCGCATCATCGCCGTCGGAGAGGACGTCAAAGATTTGAAGGAAGGCGATGAGATTTGCGCGCTCGTCGGTTCCGGCGGCTATGCCGAATATGTGCTGGCCGACGCGGCTTTATGCTTGTCGAAACCGAAGAGCCTGAATCTGATCGAGGCCGCGGGCATGCCGGAGACGGCTTTCACCGTATGGGATAACGTGTTCACGCGCGGCAAATTGAAAGCCGGAGAGATATTTCTTGTCCATGGCGGAACCGGCGGCATTGGTACGACGGCGATCCAGCTCGCTAAAGCTTTTGGTGCGACGGTCATAACCACGGCGGGCTCGCCGGAAAAATGCGCTTTCTGCAAGACGCTCGGCGCCGATTACGTGATCAATTACAGAACGCATGATTTCGTCGCCGAAATCAAGACAATCACCGCGAAGAAGGGCGTCAATCTCGTTCTCGACATCGTGGGCGGCAGCTATATCTCAAAAAATATCTCGATCATGGGGACGGAGGCGCGTCTTGTGCAGATTGCCTTTCAGCAATCGAGCAAGGCCGAAGTCGAGTTCACGCCCATGATGGTGCGGCGCCAGACGCTGACCGGCTCGACCTTGCGGCCAAGGACGCTGGCGCAGAAGGCCGAGGTGGCGGCCGGGGTGCGCGACAATGTCTGGCCGCTCGTCGAACAAGGCAAGGTCAAACCGATCATCCACGCGACCTTCCCGCTCGAAGACGCCCGCCAGGCGCATGAGCTGATGGAATCCTCGGCGCATATCGGCAAAATCATCCTGCTCACGGGCAAATAAGCCGAAAGTCGTAGACGCTGCGCGTGATTGCCACAGCTTTGTCGCTCGCGGGTTGATTTAGAAGGCTGGTATCCCACGAACGCTCGCCCTGTGTCCGGACGCAATGACGAGCGAAATACATGTACGTCACGAGGATTTCCGATGACCTCCATTGCCGACCTTTCTTCCGCCGATCATCAAGCTCTCCTCACGAAAGTGCGGGGTGAATATGATGCGTTCCGCGCGGCGGGCCACAAGCTCGATATGACGCGCGGCAAACCGTCTCCCGAGCAGCTCGATCTTTCAAACGGCATGCTCGCTCTGCCGGGCAATGGCGACTATCTGACCGAGGCCAATGAGGACGCCCGCAACTATGGCGGCCTGCAGGGCATAGCGGAAGCGCGCGGGCTCTTTGCACCCATCCTCGGTGCACCGGCCGATCGCGTCGTCGTCGGCGACAATTCAAGCCTTGCTATGATGCATGATTCCATCGTTTGGGCTCTGCTCAAAGGCGTGCCGGGTGGGACAGCGCCTTGGTCGAAGGAGGCCGGGCTCACCTTTCTCTGTCCGGTGCCTGGCTATGACCGGCATTTCGCGATCCTGGAGGAATATGGGATCAAGATGATCCCCGTGCGCCTGACGGGGCAGGGACCGGACATGGACGAGGTGGAGAAGCTCGTCGTCGATTCAGCCGTCAAGGGCATGTGGTGCGTGCCGAAATATGCCAATCCGTCGGGCGAGATCTATTAGGAGGAAACGGCCAAGCGGCTGGCTGCGATGAAAACCGGCGCGGCGGATTTCCGCATCTTCTGGGACAATGCCTATGCGCTGCATCATCTGACCGCGCATAGACATGAGGTCGCGAATATTCTGGAGCTCTGCGAGGCGGC
>JAATEW010000439.1 GCA_015655535.1 Hyphomicrobiales bacterium
ACCAAGCGGTACTATATGCTTTCTGTATGCTCTGATTTATTTTAAAACTAAGATGATTAAGTTGTGTGCAGTGCACAAATATTTCGCATATGGTATTATGCGACTAATTCATATGATTGTTTTTTCTTGGAATACGTATTTTGCCACAAAAAGGACAATGCTTTTTGTTTATTCTTTCAAATTCGTCCTGTACCTTTTAAAGGTCTTTAGGGCGCGCGCAATAGCCTGTTGAAAGTCCTCGAGTTAGGTTCATGCTGGGGTGATCATGCAATTCCAGGAACGGACTTCCTCGCTCGCAGTTCAGCCCGGACTCCACGTCCTCAGATACGTTTCTGCGGCGCAACCGCGGTCGCCTCTGGTTTTTTTAAGGCCCTCTGTCGGCAGCGAGCAGTCCATCCGGCTTGTCGCCACCCCTGGCTGCTCGGACACTTGCATGGCCGCCGGCGATCTCATGGTCGTCGTGGCCGAACGGCCTTCCACCTTGCAAATTACCGTTCGTGCGAATGGCGCGGGCGGCTCCCTTCAAGCGAAGTTGCAAATCGAACCGCTCAATCACGTATCCGCGCCGCAGAATGCGATGCAGGACGGCGACCCGCGCTCATCCTTGCAAAGGCCGATGGCCTCCGCGGCGGCACCAGAAGACTTGATGCTGATGGCGCATGTCGCGCGGCGTGGCGATGTCTTTCAAAAATTGGGCGATTGGATCGGCGGCCCGGATGCGCCCGCGCCGATCGAAGGTCTTCAATTTACCGGCTCTTTCACCGACGGGCTGTTCTTGGAACAACGCGTCATGATCGCCGGCGAAGCGCAATGGACGCCGTGGCGTCCGGCTCATGAATTCGCAGGTTCGCGCGGCTATGCGCGATCTCTGACCGGATTCCATGTCCGGCTTACGGGTCCTTTAGCATCAAGGTACCGGCTCGCCGCGGAGGCACTTTTCCTCGGTACCACCGTCATTCGCAAAAGTGGTGCGAATCTCGAGTTTCGAAGCGGTGCAGGGGTTGATCCCCTCATCGGCGTCAAAATCAAGCTCGAGTCAATTGCTCTTCGGTCGAGGTCCGCGGGATTCGCGCCCGAAGAGAGTGCAATGCCCAGAAATGCACTTTCCACACTCCCTCATGAGCGTACGCGAAGCGGTGTCCGCGTTTTTCGTGCGTCGCGTGATCGGGTTTCAACGTCGGCATAAGGCAACTCGACGAAGGATTATCTAATGGCAGTTTACGATCTCCCCCAGGGCCAGCTTGATCAGATCTTAGCAGGTCAAGTGCCGCCCTCTGCGCTACACGCCATCGAAGAATCGCTTAGAGGTTTGTCCGAGGTTTCGGTCGACGTCATAAACACGGCGGGAAACATCACGCCGCCGCCAGGCGTCAATCTCCTTGTCATCAACGACACAGGCGTCAACAGTATCGACGCGAACAATGATCCGGTCATCTATGCGGCGGGCGCTTCGACCGATATCCGGCTCACCGGGGATGCGGCAACAACCGTTGTCGGTGGAACCGGGGATCTTTTCTTCACCGGAGACCATGCCGCTTCGACGGTCTATGGAGGGGAGGGCAACAACTTCCTCTTTGCCGGCACGGATGGCGGCGATCACGAGATTCATGCGGGATCTGGCTCTTCGACCGTGATGGGCGGCTCGGGCGCGGACACCTTGTATGGCAGCACGTCTCCCGACGGTCAGGCTCTTCTGATCGCCGGAAGCGGCCATAATGACCTTTTCGGAGGCCAAGGCTCGGATACGTTGATCGGCGGCGGCCACAGCCTGCTTGTCGGCGGTTCCGGCCAGAGCCAATTGTTCGGCGGCAGCGCCGAGAACGCGCATGATACTTTGATCGCCGGAACCAGCGACGATCAAACTCTGAGCGTTTCCGAAGGCAACAACAGGCTCTACGCCGATACGACGAATTCCGGCACGAACGACACGCTCGTCGCGGGCGCCGGTCACGACACGCTTACCGGCAACCACAATGATACCGACTACATCATCGGCAGCGGCAGCACGTCCGTCCAGGGCGGCGCGGGCGATGACACCATCACCGTGAATAAGGGCTCCGGCCATGACACGATCGATGGCGGCGCCGGCACGAATTCGGTGATCTTCACCGGCTACAATGAAGACCAGGCGAACATCCATACGTCGCATGGTGTCACGACCATCACCTTCGATAATAGCTCGCAGACCGAGACTCTGAGCGATGTGAGCTCGGTTTATTGGTCTGACGGCAGCGAGACCGATCTCAACCAGGGCGGCAACTCCCAGGGTGGTGGTCACACCCATCTGCCGCATGGCGGCTTTGATGGAAGCCAGCATGATCACGATCACGATCCCCATGACGGCGGACACGGCAACTCTGGCCATGACTTCGGTCAGGGCGGTGGTGTCGCTGGAAATGAGCCGGGCCATGGATTTGGTTCAAGTGAACCCGATCCACACCATGAAGGACCTGGCTTCGGAACTCCCGATCCATTCCACAGGGGATGAGCGGATCTGAGCAGGCTGGAATAATCAGATTGGAAAGCGCTTTCGCGTTCTAGTTGAATGGCTTTCCAATCCAATCTCGAACCGGGGCTGTGCATTGCGCAGCCCCGGTTCACGCATAAGGCTCTTTGCAAAAGGAGATGATTTGCGAAAATATCTTCATAAGCTGCCGCCTCATGCTTTCCGTTGAAGCGTCCGCGCACCGGTTCACCAGTAAAGATTATCATCCGACGACGCTGGTCAGGCTTGCCGCGCATTATCTCGCGCGCCAAGAAGCGGCCGCGGCCTTCATGTTCGCGGATCGTCGCTGCCGCATATCTCCCCGTGCGGGTGCTCAGGATTACGTTCTCAGAGCCTTGTGCTTGAGCGCTTTGGGTGACCCGGAGGCCGCGCGCCGTGACTTTATGCGAGCCTACGAGCTCGATCCGACAGATGCGAGAATCAATCAGACCATTTTGGAGGAAGACTTCGCAGTTGAGCCGATCGAACTCGCGCAAAACATAATCGCTTCGCCCCGCGCGGAAGAAACCGCCCTCGACACCGCGCTGAATGTGTTTTGGCAAGCGGGCTATCAAGCCGTCGTTCACGTCTCATGTCAGTCGGACATGCTGAATGGATGGGCTGTTTGGCGTGGCGGCGGTCCCATGACACTGACTCTCGACCGATCGGATCATGGCGGCATTCAAGCCAAGGACTTGATCATCGAGAATGATCCTCGTCATCGGCTTTCGAAAGAAGGCTTTCAGGCGAGGGATTTCGCGGTCGCGATGGGGGAGGGTGGCCATGTGTCCGTTCATATCGCCGGCCCGGATGGATCCTTACATCCAATCTTCGTCCATATGGATCCGCCGCTGAGAGTGCAGCCTCCGCGTGAGAAACACCGTGCCGAACGGGTCGCGGAAGCCGATCTCTGCACCGTCATCGTGCCGCTTTATGACGATGTCGACATGACCCGACTCTGCCTGGAGCATTTGAAGAAGCAGAAGGCGTCGATCAAGCTCGACTGCATATTGGTCAATGACAATCCCGGGCATTTTGAGCTCCAGGCGCTCGCACAGGAGGCGCAGCAAGACGCGGGCTTCCGTGTGATCGCCAACTCCGAAAATCTCGGCTTCGCCCGTTCGATCAATAAAGCGCTGGAACACATCGAGTCCGGTGATGTTTTGCTTCTCAACTCGGACATCATTCTGCCCGAAGGAGGCGTGGAACGCCTGCGCAAAGCCGCCTATTCGGCAGATGATATCGCAACGGTCACGCCGCTGACGAATAATGGAGAACTGACGAGCATTCCGGCGGCCTTCAAGGCCAATCCGCTCAGAAGCCTCGGCGAGATTGAAGCCATCAATGAGACTTTATCGCAGGCCACGGGCGGCACCATCACCCTCCCGACGGGTATCGGCTTTTGTCTTTATATCAAACGAGCGGCCTTGGATGTCTCGAACCGATTGCCCGATCATTACGGACGCGGCTATTACGAAGACGTCGACTTCTGCCTGAGATTGCGGGACGCCGGCTTCCGCAATGTTTGTGCGCCAGATGTTTATGTCGGCCATAAGGGCAGCGCTTCGTTCAAGATCTCCAAACGGGCGCTTGTCGTACGCAACTTGCGTGTTCTGTCGTCGCGTTTTCCAGATCACAGCGCCGAAAGCGCGGCCTTCATGAAGGCCGATCCGCTCGCCGCGACGCGTGCTCTTCTGGCCTGTGTTCATCCGGAGAAAGCCGATGAAGCTATCGTCCTCTTTGGGGCCGGTTCGGGCCTGAAGACAGAACGAACGGCCTGGCTCAACGCCCAGGGGAAGGCCGTCCTTCATCTCGATCTGCAACAGGCGGCCACATCCGGGCTTTGCCTGCGATCTTCAGATGACGATGGATGGAAAATCCATTTCGCATGCAATCCCGATGGCTTCGCGGATTTGAACGCCTATTTGCTGCGGTCGGACATCAAGCAAATCGAACTTGATGCCAGCGCTCCCTGTACGAAAGAATTGGCCGATTTCATCCTCGAAGGGCCTATGGAAGCAACATTACTGTTCGATGGGGCGCCCATAAAAGCGCCGCCCGTCTATCGTCATCCTTGCCAAAGCCCAGGCGAGGGGCGGCCTTGCGCCGGCTGCAGCGACGATTTTTCGAAGCGAATGCGCGCCGCGACGGCGCAGGAGTCTTTTTTTGCAATGTCGATGCGATCCACCGGCATGCGGACTGTCGCGACCAATCGCATGGCCGCCGCTGTCGCGCAAAAATTCCGCATCGAGGCGACGCCGGAATTTCGGTCCGATGGTAGCCGGATGACAACAGACTCAGTGCGTGACGTGCGAAATGTGTTGGGCATTCTCAACTTCAAGTCCGCATTCGAAACGGAACGGCTCTTGCTGACATTGGTCCAACATATCGCGCACATGCGGCTGGATATACGCGTTGTGGTAATCGGGAGCGCATTGGATGATTTGCGGCTTATGTCGGCTGGCAATGCCTTCGTCACAGGTTTCGTGTCGCGGAACGAATATCTTGACGTCCTGCGGAATTACCAAATCAGCGCCTTATTTTTCCCGCAGCGTTGGGCAGGCTTCATGGTGGCGGATCGTCTGAGCGAGGACTTGGCTTGCCCGCAAGCCTATTTCGATTGGTCTTTCGGCGCGATGTCGCGACGGGATCAGGATCTCGCCATCGATCCGCGAGTTTGTGATGATGCAGCAAGCCGACAAATTGCCTCTTGGGTTCACTTACTCTTCCGGCAATAGACCGATGACGGAGCATGATCGTTCGGCGCTTGCGCTCAGCCGTTTGCGCGCGGCCGTTTTTCCGCATGCGGTGACGATCAGTGGTTTCGTTTTTGATCCCGAATGGGAGAACACCTGCTTCGCGGTTGAATTGCTCTTGAACGGATGGCATGCGCAATTGTGCAGGGCCGAGCTTTACAGCCGTCAGCTTGCAGATACCGGCGCATCGAATGCCTTTCATGGCTTTGTGTTCTGCCTTCCGGATGGCCTGTGTCTGCCGGAGACGATTGCGCAAATCCGGATCGCGAATACGGACATCGTTTTGGATCAGTTCGGGCTCGATCGGCTTGCCGATGACGAGGCTGGCGAAGCGATTGGCCCAGGTGAGATCAAATGGCAGGGCGGCCTTCGCTTCAGCGGCTGGCTGGCACCAAGGAGCGACATTCCGTCGAGCCTCCGCGGCCTCATCGATGAAGTGATCGTCATCGATACCATGGCCTCTGGCTGGGCGGCACATGATTATGGCCCGACCGGGCAAGCCGCTCCCATTTTCGATTTTCATCTCCCCCTGCATTTTGCTGACGGGCATGTACGGCGGCTTCAGGTTGTCAACGCATGCGGTGAACCTCTGCGAGGCTCGCCAGTGCCATTCGTCGCATTTCCGGATGGCCTTGAACGCTTCCTTGAAGCCCATGCGGAGACCGCGCCCGACGCATTGCGCGGGCGTCTGGCAGAGGCTCTCAGCCCTCAGTCCATGCCGTTTGCCTGGCTCGATGTTTGGCGGAAGCGTTTCCCGCCTCCGTCCGATTTTGAGATCTCTACGCCGATTGCCGTGATCCTCATGGGGGAGTTTGACGTCGAGGCCAGTTTGACGAGCCTCGAGCGCTGTCTTGGCGACTGGATCGCGGCCAATATCACGTCACCGGACGGCGAAGGGCTCTTCGATAAAGACCAACTGTTGGAATTCTTGTCGAATGAAGGTGCGAGTTGCGAGCACATTATATTCGCGCGGGCCGGAAGCATTTTCGAGAGCGAAGCGCTTCAATCCCTCGCGCAGGCGCTTGAGCAATTCCCAAGAGCGAGCCTCGCCTATGGCGATGTGGTCGTGATCGATTCGCGGGGCGTGCGTCATCCGCTTGCTTTGCCGGCTTTCGACTACGAGCGTCTGCTTGAACAGGGCTATGCGATCTATCTTTTCGCCATGCGGCGCAACGACGTGATCGCGGCTCTGTCCGCGGGGCAGGGAAATCTGTTCCATTTGTTGCTGGAGAGTTGCCCCGATGAGAGCGCATCCGATCGGCAAATGCCGGTCCATCTTCCCGGATTCCTGGCGGAATGTCCTAGTTTCGACGCGGATGGATTGAGAGGTGCTCTCCTCGCGGCTACGCAGGACCATCTCAAACGAAAAGAAGTTGAAGCGCGCGTCGAAGCCGCGAGCGGCTGGATTTTTCCGAGCGTGCATATATCGCGTTCGCCGCCACGCCGGCGCGTGAGCGCGCTCGTCCGCTG
This sequence comes from Hyphomicrobiales bacterium, assembly GCA_015655535.1. GTDB lineage: Bacteria > Pseudomonadota > Alphaproteobacteria > Rhizobiales > Beijerinckiaceae > Methyloferula. Next base: position 6,712 of record JAATEW010000439.1, read on the forward strand.
TCCGGACCGCGCGGAGCCGTCGCGCGCGTGCCTTGAATCCCTATGGACGCAGGATACGCAGCACGAGCTGGAATTGATCATACTCGAGAGCGCATCGTCCAAGCTCGCCGGCTTCGGCGATTTGAACGAGATCGAAGGGCGCCCTGCGAAATGTATAGGTTTCAAGCCGTCTGCTTCGCCGATGTCTATGTTTCATGAGGGAGCCCTTGCCGCAAGCGGCGAATACCTGCTCCTCCTCGATCACCAGATTGAACTCGGCGATAGCGGCACGATCGATGAACTCGTCTCACGCCAGATGCGGTCGGACGTCGGAGCCGTCGGCCCGTGCCTCACTTGGCCTGGTGGAACCGTTCGCGACGCCGGTGCCATATTGGGTCCGGATTTCAGCCTCGCGCCAAGCAGCGCCG
>JAATEW010000312.1 GCA_015655535.1 Hyphomicrobiales bacterium
AACTGCGCGGCCAATGGGGCAAAGGCGCGATCCATCTCGTCGAAATTCCGACCGACGACGAGATCCACGACAATATCGTCGCCATGTGGGTGCCGGCCCAGCCTGCGAAAGCCGGGACCAATGTCGATCTCGCCTACCGGCTCTACTGGGCGGCCGACGAGCCGTTCCCGACCGATCTCGCGCGCTGCGTCGCGACGCGGCTCGGCAATGGCGGCCAGCCGGGCAAGCCGCGCCCGAAAGGCGTACGCAAATTCGTGGTCGAATTTCTAGGCGGAGAGCTTGCCGCTTTGCCCTTCGGCGTAAAGCCCGAACCGGCGCTTTGGGCCTCGCGGGGCACATTCTCTTATGTCTTCACGGAAGCCGTGCCCGACAGCGTGAAAGGCCATTGGCGCGCCTGGTTCGATCTCACCGTGACGGGTTCCGATCCCGTCGAATTGCGGCTTCAGCTCAAACTCGGCGAGAAGATCATCAGCGAGACCTGGCTGTTTCAATATCATCCGTTTTGATGACGACTCCGCGTTGATGGAAGCGTCATGCGCGGGCTTGACCCGCGCATCCATGAATGCCGTCTCAAATAAAGGCACAAAACTCTACGAGAGTGTCAGTGAAACTCCTACCCATCGCGTTTGAATGCGCGGATCAAGTCCGCGCATGACGCTGCGGGATCAAACAGCCTCAAATGATCGATTCGACCACGCCGCCATCGACGCGCAGCGCGGCGCCGGTCGTCGCCGAGGCCTGCAGCGAGCAGGCATAGACGATCATGTTCGCAACCTCTTCGACCGTGGCGATGCGCTCGATGATCGAGGTCGGGCGGATGGTCGGCACGAATTCCTTCTCGACCTGGGCGATAGGTTTGCCGCTCTCCTTCGCCATGATCTCGATCATATGCCCGACACCTTCCGAGAGCGTCGGCCCAGGCAGAACCGCATTCACGGTGACGCCGGTGCCATGCGCGAGTTTCGCAAGCCCGCGCGAGATGCCGAGCACCGCCGTGCGCGTAAATCCGTAATGCAGCATCTCAGTCGGAATATTGATGCCTGATTCGGAGGAGAGGAAAACGATGCGTCCCCAATTGCGCTCCATCATGCCCTTCAGATACGCGCGGGATAATCTCACACCCGACATGACATTGGTCTGAAAGTAATGCTCCCATTCCTCGTCCGGAATCTCGAAGAAGGGCTTCACCTCGAAGATACCGGCATTATTGACGAGGATGTCCGCCCGCGGCACGGCTTCGAAAATGGCCGCGCAGCCCTTGGCGGTCGAAACGTCGGCGGCGACAGCTTTGAACTTCGCATCCGGCGCGCTCGCTTTGAGCTTTGCGACGGCCTGATCGACCTTCTCCTGCTTGCGGCCGTTGACCACGACTTCGGCACCCGATTGCGCGAGGCCAAGCGCGGTGGCATAGCCGATGCCTTCGGTCGAGCCCGTGACGATGGCTGTTTTTCCAGTCAGATCGATTTTCATGCTGTACTCCCGCTGTTTGCGGGAAGGTAGTGCGGAGAACCGGAAGTGGAAATGCGCAAACGCAACTGGCACTCACACATTCGCGTCAGAGCGTGCCTTTAGATCGGCTGAAGCTACAAAAATCCCCTCGCCCTTCGAGACGCCGCTTATAGCGCCTCCTCTCAGGGTGAGGGATTTAAAGGGCTTGAGCAATTTCGGGCTCAGCCTTCGGTGCCGGTCATTGCCGGCACGGCGCGCTGCAAGGCTTCGACGCCCGGCAGGCTCTTGCCTTCGAGCCATTCGAGAAAGGCGCCGCCCGCCGTCGAGACATAGGTAAAGGAGCTGAAGGCATCGGCCATATTCAGCGCTGCGATCGTGTCGCCGCCGCCGGCGATCGTCTCCAGCGCCGAAACCTTGGTCAGCAGCGCCGCGACCTTCGCCACCGTCACCGTGCCAATGTCGAAAGGCGCCACTTCGAAGGCACCGAAGGGTCCGTTCCAGACGAGCGTACGGGCCGAGGCGAGAAGACCCACGACTTTTGAGATCGTCCTCGGGCCGATGTCGAGGATCATGTCGTTTTCACCGACAGAGTCGATATCGACGGCGCGCACGGTGACGTCGGGCGCAAGCTTCTGCGCGACGATCGCGTCGCAGGGCAGAACAAGTTCGCATTTCGCCGCTTCGGCATCGGCCATAATCTTGCGCGCCACATCGGCAAGGTCCATCTCGCAGATCGACTTGCCGATGGCTTTGCCGCTCGCCGCCAGAAACGTATTCGCCATGCCGCCGCCGATGAACAAATATTCGACCTTGCGCATGAGATTACCAAGCAATTCGAGCTTGGTCGATACTTTGGCGCCGCCGACGAAAGCCGCGAGCGGACGCACCGGATGCGCCAGCATGCTCGTCAGCATTTCGAGTTCATATTGCATGGTGCGGCCGGCATAGGCCGGCAATATATGGGCGAGACCTTCGGTCGAGGCATGCGCGCGATGCGCGGTCGAGAAGGCGTCGTTCACATAAACATCGCCGAGTTCGGCGAGCGCTTGCACGAAGGCGGGGTCGTTCGCCGTCTCGCCCTTGTGGAAGCGCGTATTTTCCAGAAGGAGAATATCGCCCGCATGCAAGGCGCCGACGGCGCTTTTGGCGACGTCACCGACGCAATCCGACGCGAAGGCGACGATGCGCCCGAGCTGCCGTTCGAGTTCGACGGCAACCGATTTCAAAGAGGTCGAAGGATCAGGCCCGTTCTTCGGTCGGCCGAGGTGCGACAAGAGAATGACCTTGCCGCCCTTTTCGGAGATTTCGCGAATATTCGCGAGAATGCGGTCGATGCGCGTGACGTCGGTGATGCGCCCGTCTTCCATCGGCACATTGAGATCGACGCGCACGAGAACGCGCTTGTTTTTGAGATCGACATTATCGAGAGTCGGGAAGCTAGACATCTTCGACGCCCTCATCAGCCAAGTTTGCCCATAGCGACAGCGGTATCCGCCATGCGGTTCGAAAAGCCCCATTCGTTGTCGTACCAGGAGACGACGCGGACGAAAGTATCGCCCATGACCTTCGTCTGATCCATATGGAAAATGGACGAGCGGGAATCGTGGTTGAAGTCGACCGAGACGTTCTTGAACTCGGTATAGCCCAGAATGCCTTTCAGCTCCTGCTCGCTCGCGCGCCGCACGATGTCCTTGACCTCGTCGGCAGTGGTCGAGCGCTTGGCGACGAATTTCAGATCGATGACGGAGACATTCGGCGTCGGAACCCGGATCGCCGCGCCGTCCAATTTTCCGGCGAGTTCGGGCAGCACCAGCCCCAAGGCTTTCGCCGCGCCCGTTGTGGTCGGCACCATCGAAAGGCTCGCAGCGCGGCCGCGATAGAGATCCTTGTGCATCGTATCGAGCGTCGGCTGATCGCCGGTATAGGAATGAACCGTCGTCATGAAACCGGTCTCGATTCCCAAGGCGTCGTTCATGATCTTGGCGACGGGCGCGAGACAATTCGTCGTGCAGGAGCCGTTCGAGACGACGAGATGGTCCTTGGTGAGCTTTTCGTGATTGACGCCATAGACGACCGTGAGATCCGCCTGATCCGCCGGCGCCGAGACAAGCACGCGCCGCGCTCCGGCCTTGAGATGCGCGGAGGCCTTCTCCTTGCTGGTGAAGAAGCCCGTGCATTCGAGCGCTATATCGACACCAAGCTCCTTATGCGGCAACGCAGCAGGGTCCTTGATGGCCGTGACCTTGATCGGTCCCGTGCCGACATCGATGCAATCGCCTGAAACTTTCACCTCGCCGGGAAACCGGCCGTGAACCGAGTCGAAACGCAAAAGATGCGCATTGGTCTCGACCGGGCCCAAATCATTGATGGAAACGACGCGGATGTCTTGGCGCCCGGATTCGATGATCGCCCGCAACACGTTGCGGCCGATGCGGCCAAATCCGTTGATCGCGACATGAACGGCCATTCCGAGTGTTCCTTCCTGTTGGAAATCAAGTGCGGCTTGCGGCTATCGGGACTCTTGGGAGTCACGACGAAGGTCGGGCACGGAGCTGCGGTCCGGCTTTCGGCATCGCATCGGTCTATCGGATCAAACCGGGCCGCCCGATTTGATCATCCAAGGGCCGATCCCGGCAACAGCCAGGATCAAAACCGGCGCCCATTTCGGGTCCGATGCTCATGGTCGATTTTTCGGCTTATAGCATATCGCCAAAGGCCAGCTATCCGTCGTTATGCCCTCCCCGTCCTGCGCTTAGATCACGATGACCTTCCATGAAAACAAGGCCGGAGCCCATGCCTGTTTCCCGAATGGCCATGTCCGCTTTGATCCGCGGCCACGCTTTTGATGTCTTTTTCGTTTTGCATCGGGCGGCGTCGCATGCAATGCGGGGTTCTCCTAGCGAGCCAAAATGTCGCGGCGGTATTGGAGGGGGCACGGGAGTGGTCCCGATGAGCGTAAGGCTCACTCCCCTGTGGTGAACCGCGAACAGCGCGTTGACGGGTGCGGCGGACTGCCGCCTAATGGATGATCTTGGTAAATCACGGCAAATGACAACGCCAGTCCGACTTGAGACCGCGCTCAAACGGCTCATAGCCGCGCTCGACCAGCTCGAGGCGGCAGCCGAGAGGCGTGCGCAGGCCGATGCAGGGCGCGCCGATCTGGAGGAAGAATTCACCGTGATGCAGGATGACCGCACGCGGCTCGCCGTCGAGCTCGACGGCGTGCTCGCCCGCTCATCCAATTTGGAATTGGCCAATGACGAGGTCGCCCGGCGCCTTCAGGGCGTCGGCACGACGATCAAGACGATTTTGGAAAAGGCCTATTTGACCGAGAAATAGTGCATTTCTCCGTCAAATAGGCGGCAGCGCAGAGCCAAGGTGAACCCATGCCGCAAGTGACCGTGATGATCGCCGGCCATACCTATCGCATGGCCTGCGCCGATGGCGAGGAAGCGCATCTGCAAGGCCTCGCGCGGTCGGTCGATGAAAAGATCGAGCACCTGAAAGAAACATTCGGCGAGATCGGCGATCAGCGCATCACGATTATGGCTGCGATCACGGTTGCCGATGAATTGGCCGAGGCCAGAGGCAAAATCGCCAGGCTCGAAGCCGAAGTCCAAAACCTCAAGGCCAATGCCTCGCATGTGTTGTCGAACCGCGAGGCCTGGGCAGACCACATCGCTGATTCGCTCGTCGACGCCGCGGCAAGGATCGAGCGCGTGGCGCAAGATCTGAACGGCGGCGCGTAAAGGGAGGCTTCCCGTCCCGAAAACCGGTTTTCGGGGTCAGGATCGGGCTTCAAAACAAAATTGAGCGCAAAACAGCGCCTCAAGCCCTGTTTTCCCACTGGCCGCTGGCACTTTGGGTCATAGCATCTTACATTATCCGGGCGGAGCTGCGGGGTGCGTGTTGGATCTGTATTCCCGGGGCCTTATCGATCTCAAAGGGAGCTGTCCCTGACCAAGTCCGTGGACTTGGACACACGGCGCCCACCTACGTTGTAGGTTCCCGGGGTCGATATCCCACGGCCTTGGCGGCCCCGCACTTTTATTGACCTCCGGCGCCGCGTGTCGTCGTGCTGGAAGCCTTAAGCTATTCTAAATGCAATCATTTGAACCGCGAAGCGTTTTCACCATATGCGCGATGAGTGGATCAAATTCCGCTTTCCCCGATTGCGAATATTCCACCCGCAAAACAGCCGCGGCGTCGCCCTTACAGGTTTTGACTGCACGCATGTAAACGATGCGATCGCCTGTCAAACCCGATAGTGTAAATGCGTTCGCCGCCACCTGCCGGTAAGTCACATGCAGATCGGTATCAAACCGTTCTTGTTCGCGTGCGTCTTCGACAAGGTTTTTACCTTGTATAAAATATCCATATGCTCGGATTTCAGCAGTTTGATCCTTTGAAATAAAAGCAAGACCATCGTTATTCACAGGCGGTGCCAAGGATTTGAAAGACGCTGGAACATCGACCGAAAAACCGAATCGGTCATTGAAGTAATTTTTCCAGTCGGCAGCTTGAGCCGTGAAAGACATCAAAACGAAACCCGTAGAGACGACAATCGCACGCATGATAAAAGGCATTCCAGACATCGCGACAATTATAACCATAAAACGACTGTCTTTGCCAAAGGAAGATCACTTGTCCCAGCGCGGATCAAACGAGTGTTTATAGCAAGTATTCATCGAGATGAGCACTGTGGACCCTAAAACGAATTTTCGGACACAAGCGCTTGCGCGGCGAGGTCTTGTCACGGCAGGAGAAGCCACAGCTTTCGCCAAGCGGTTAGCCGAAATCGGCGCCGGTCTCGCCGCCGAATATCAGGCTCAAACGGTTTCCGGCTTCTGGCCGATCAAGAACGAGCCCTCGACCCTGCCGCTCCTCGAAACGCTCAGCGGACGCGGCATCGTCACAAGCCTTCCGGTGATGGTTGGCCGCGACCAGCCGCTGACCTTCCGTGCATGGCGGCCGGGCGAGCCGCTTGCCGAGGTCCAGATGAAGATCAAGGAGCCGCCGCCTGAGGCGCCCGAGGTCTTGCCGGACCTGCTTTTCGTACCGCTCGCGGCTTTCGACCGGCAGGGCGGCAGGCTCGGCTATGGGGCGGGCTATTATGACCGGACGCTCGCCAAGCTCCGGGCCTTGAAGACAATCACCGCTGTCGGTGTCGCCTTTGGGGTGCAGGAATTGCTAGAAATCCCGCAAGAACCGCATGATGAGCCGCTCGATTACGTGCTCACCGAGCGAAACCTGATTATCTGCCGCAAATAGCCGGGCCCGAAGGTTCGGCTTGAAGGAAAAATATGCGTCTTTTGTTCATCGGCGACGTCGTCGGCAAGGCCGGGCGTGCCGCGATTCTTGACGAAATTCCGGCCTTGCGGGCCGCCTGGGACCTCGATTGCATCGTCGTCAATGGCGAGAATGCCGCCGGCGGCTTCGGCATCACGGAGACGATCTGCGGCGAGTTTTTGGCGGCCGGCGTCGATTGCGTGACGCTCGGCAATCATGCCTTCGATCAGCGCGAGGCGATGGTCTTCATCAATCGCCAGCCGCGCCTGATCCGACCGGCGAATTATCCACCGGGCACGCCAGGTTGCGGCGCCAATCTCATCGAGACCGCCAAGGGCCAGAGAGTCCTCGTCGTCAATGTGCTCGGCCGGCTTTTCATGGATGCGCTCGACGATCCGTTTCCGGCGATCGAGCGCGAACTCTCCGCCTGCCCGCTGGGTGCCGTCTGCGACGCGGCGATCGTCGATTTCCACGCCGAGGCGACGAGCGAGAAACAGGCCTTCGCGCATTTCATCGACGGGCGTGCCTCGCTCGTCGTCGGCACCCATACGCATGTGCCGACCGCCGATCATCAGATCCTGCCGCAGGGCACCGGCTTCATGACCGATGCGGGCATGACCGGCGATTATGATTCGGTGATCGGCATGGAAAAGGAAGAACCCGTGCGGCGCTTCTCGACGCGCCTGCCAGGGCCGCGGGTGGAACCAGCCTCGGGCAAGGCGACGCTCTGCGGCGTCGCGGTCGAAACCGATGCGAAGGGGCTTGCGACCCGGATCGCGCCGGTTCGGATCGGCGGCAGGCTGTCCCAGGCAAAGCCAGAGTTTTGGAGCTAGACCAAAGGCTTAGCCCATACGAACCTGTTTTCTCTTCCCTCACCCTGAGGAGCAAACGCAGCTTGCGTCTCGAAGGGCGAGGGAAAGGGGAGAAATAGAACACCCGTTTTTTTGATCCCCTCGTACTTCGAGACGGTGCCTTCGGCACCTCCTCAGTATGAGGGGATCTTTAGTTCGATCTCTTAGCCACGATGCCAAGGGGGTTCAAAGCCGCAAGCCGCCGGATTATAAGCATCGACAGCAACCGCTAGGCGCGGGCCAGGCAAAAATATCGGTAACCGAGGACGGGAATGTCAGGTCATAGTCAGTTTAAAAACATCATGCACAAGAAGGGCAAGCAGGACGCGATCCGCTCCAAGCTCTTCTCAAAACTCGCCCGCGAAATCA